>CALJTN010000035.1 GCA_937976175.1 uncultured Clostridiaceae bacterium
TAAACTTTCTACCAAAAATAAAAAGGGAGATACCTATGTTCAAATATAATATTGATAATAGTAAAACATACAAAAGTATTTTAAAGAAGAAAAATATGATTATTTTTCTTCTTACTATAGTACTATATATTTTTTTTTCTACAGGAACAACCTATGTGCCTATAGAAAACTTGGGAATAATTGCTGGCATAGGAGTAGACATAAGCAATACCTCTTCAGAAGCTGTTGAGTATTCTGTACCTATTTCTATTTATAATTATACTGGAACAAATACCATTTATAATCTTGTGCCTAAGGGAATTGGGCACACTCTAGGTAGCGCTAGGCAAGATAGACAGTTGCAATTTGATAAAAAATTCATTTTAGGACTTGAAAGAATAGTAGTCTATAGTGAGAAAATTTCAGAATATGGCATTAGACCTATAATAGATATACTTTTTACTAATCCTAATGTAAATGATACTGGTTGGTCAGTTGTATGCAAAGGCAAAGCTGAGGATATATTGAAATTACATATTGAAGGCTATCCTACTTCTTCAGATTACATTGAGGGCATGATAAATCATGCTACAAACTTGAATTTTTTCTCCGACAACTACAAAGTTATGGATATATATGTAAGAATGGATGCTGAAGGAAGGAATGTTGTACTTCCCTACATTGAAGTTAAAGATAACCTTCCTAAAATTACGGGTATGGCATTATTTAACAAAGAGATAATGGTAAGAAAAATAGAGATGGAAGATGCTAAGGCTTTGAATCTCTTGAGAGAGAGTAATGTTAGAGGGCTTCTAAGCATACAAAAAAATTCAAAGGAGTATATTGACTTTGATGCTACTTCAAAACGAAAGATAAAAGTGGAAAAAACAAAGGATAAATATAATTTCACAATAGATTTATCTATTATAGGAGATGTAGTTAGCAATAGTTTATATATAAATATGCAGGGTGATAGTAAAGTGAAAGAACAATTTGAAAAAGATATGGAAAAAGCCGTTGAGGAAAGTTGCATGGATTTTATAAAAAAAATGCAGTCTGAGTATAAAATTGATGTCATAGAGCTTGGACGAGTTGCAGTAGCTAATTTCGGGCGCGGTACGGGCACGAATTGGAATGAAGTTATAAATAATACTGACTTAACCAATATTAAAGTTAATGTTAAGGTTAAAGTAGATACTATGGGACGAGGAAACTACTAATGTCAATGCTGTACATACAATTCATCCGCAGGCATGGAGGGAAAAATGGATAAGAAACAAACCAATTCTTTAACTTCATATGAAATAACTTTTACTCTAGTAGGCATTGCAATTGGAGTTTATATACTAAGTGCTGCTGGTGATGTAACAAAAGATGCCCAGCAAGATGGTTGGATAAGTATGATGCTTGGAAGCATCTATCCTCTATATGTTGTTTTAATTGGAGGTTATATTATTAAAAATCATACGAAAGATAATATACTCACCTTAAGTAAAAAATATTTAGGTGCGATTTTAGGAAACATATTAAATTTCATCTTTCTCCTTCAATTTATTTTCTATCTTACCTTTATGACAGCTACAATAATTACCTTGCTTAGAACCTATCAAATTACTCTTTTATCTCCCATAAAAACTGTCTTTGTCACCCTTAGCATAGCTGCCTACGCTGCATCAAGAGGAATAAAAACTATAGCAAAAATTAATGTAGTTGTTTTTTATTTCATAGTTCTTCTAGTCACATCTTCCTTTGCAGCCTTAAAATATGGATCTTTTTTGAATATTATGCCTGTAGGAAGCTCAGGTATAACAAACATATTCAAAAGTGCAAGCGAATCAGTTCAATCATATTTTGCCATTGAAATTTTACTATTAATACACCCTTTTGCACAAGAAAGTAAGTCCATAAAGACAGCCGCACTTAAAGCGGTATTACTAGTTTCTATTATTTATGCTTGGATTGTTTTTATAACTATATACTTTTTAGGTATAGAAGTGATTCCTCTTTCTTTTTGGCCTTCAATAATGGTTTTTAATAGTATACATTTACCTTTAATTAATAATTTTATAACTATATTTATGTTTTTATGGACCTTTATTTTCCTAAAATCAATGGCTAACCAATATTTTATTATAAGCTTTATATTAAAGGATTTCATTAATATCAGCATAAAAAAAATATGCTTAATAATGTTTCCCCCAGTGATTTATTTATCATTACTATTTTCAAGAGAGCCAAAGTTTAGCGAATATTTTAACGCTTCAGCAGTTTATATTCTAGTATTTAATATTAGTTACATTACTATTATAGCTTTGCTAATATTTTCAAAACAAAAAAGAATTAAAAATTCAATGAAAGGGGTAAATAAAAAAACCCTATAAGTGAAGTCTTATAGGGTATACATTACTTATTTATACTATCTTCTAAAAGATGGTTTGTTGTTTTGTTGTTTTCTTGCTTTCCTGCACTCAACGCATCTTTGTGGTTCATTTTCGAATCCTTTTTCTTTGTAGAAAGCTTGCTCACCTTCAGTAAATACGAATTCTTTTCCACAGTCTTTACAGATTAAATTTTTGTCTCCCATTTTAAACATTCCTCCTTTTTTTTGAAAATTAAGATCTAAATTTGATTAACAATAACTTCCTAAAAAAGAGGATATGTTGTTTATCAGATTAGATTCTTTACATAGTAATTTTTCATTACTATTACATATTTATTCTAACATATTCTAAAGTCTCACACAATATTTATTTGACTTTTATGAGATTTTTTTACATAAAATAATTTAACATTTTTGCCACAATAACATTTTTATTAAAATATACTACGGTTTATGAGTATATATCAGAAAACTCAATACTTATTCTTTCTACATTGCTCTGGATAGACGCAGCCACCTCTTCCTCTGCACAAACCGCTACATCTACTAATACCACAGGCAATTCAATGATGAACTCACTTCCTACTCCCATATTACTTTGTAGATTAATTGTCCCATTATGTAGTTCCACAATTGCTTTTACAAGAGAAAGCCCTATTCCGCTTCCCTCTGCCTTTCTCCTTAGTGTAGAATCAACTTGGGTAAATCTATCAAATATTTTTTCCTTCATATTTGGGGGTATTCCTATGCCTGTATCTTTTACAGAAATAAGTATGCTTTTCTCCTTATCATATATATTCACCTTTATAGTTCCACCATGCTCTGTAAATTTTATAGCATTAGAAAGTAAGTTTAACATGACTCTTTCAAGTTTCTCTGTATCACAGGAAACTATCTTTTCTTCTATTTCTGTATCAAATATAAGCTCAAGCCCTTTACTTTCTATGTATTCTGCTATAGAAAGCGTAATATTTTCCACAACACTTACAATATTATAATTTTTAAACTCCATATGCATAAAACCTGAATCAAATTTAGTTATATCAATTAAATTATTAATTAGTTTTACTAATCTAAAACAATTTTGCTTAGATATATTCATATATTTCCTTAGTCTTTCATGGTTAGAACATAGCCCTTGCTGACAGAAAGTTTTATCCACTAATTGAACAACACCTAATATTATATTTAAAGGAGTTTTTAACTCATGAGATATAGTGCTGAAAAATTGATCCTTTATCCTTTCATATTCCTTTGCTTCCTCTAATAAGTTTTCCTTTACCTTA
>CALJTN010000036.1 GCA_937976175.1 uncultured Clostridiaceae bacterium
TTTAAAATTCTCATTAATTACATCCTTGATGTGCTGTATATAAATATCTTGAATGTGACTATTTTCTCCTAGCCCATGTAAATATATGTTAACTTTAAAGCCTTCTGCTTCTAAAATACTCTTCCAAGAATCTTCATCTTCTCCCGCCATGTCATTTTTGGCATGATCTCCTGCTACCAGCATCAGTGGCATTAAGATAACTTCCTTGCTTCCCCCAGCAATAACATTAGGTATTACTCTATCCAAAGTTGGGTAGCCCTCCACAGTTGCTACATGCACATTTTTAAAGCCTCTATCTCTTAAAACACTTTCAAAACAGCAATATACTGCATTCGCAATATGGTTTGTACCATGTCCCATTAAAATTACTGTGTCCTCTTGTGGCAATTGCTTAGAGAGAGCATCCACCATTACGGTATAATCATCTGGTACCCCTTCTTCTTCCCCCTTAAAACATATAAGAGGCCTTCCCACTACAATGTTTTCAAAGGCTTTAGATTTCCTGTATCTATTAACCACATTATTTATGTAGTCAAATTCTACTCCTGGAATAACGTGTAAAGGTTGAACAATTACCTCCTGGTACCCTTCATTTTTCAACTTTTCCAATGCTTCCTCTGGAGTATCCACATGAATATTATCTCTATTTTTAAGAACCTTAAGGATTATATGAGAGGTAAATGCATTCCTCACATCATAATCTGAAAAAGTATGCTTTATCTTTTCTTCTATTGCATCAATAGTTACTTTTCTTGTATCTTCATGTGTTGTTCCAAAACTTACAACCAAAATCGCCTTATTCATTAGCTTCATCCACCTTATTAAATATTTTTTGAAACCTTCAAAACTTTCTCTGTTTGCTACCTTTTAGACATATGAAAGAAAATAACAAGTTATTTTTTCAATATGCCTTATACAAAAAAAAGTAGTATGCTTAAGATAGCCACTACTTTTTAATTAATTCATAATTAAATTAATTATATTAAAAAGTCCTTTCCCTCCGAAAGCTTTGTTAACATCATTTAGGCAGGTCTCCTGGCTTTTGATTCTTCCTCTCCTTAGCCTTCCTCATTATTAAAACCATGATACTGTTTTAAAAGGATATTACATCGTTTTCAAACAATACTGCTAATTTTAAACTTACAGAGTGGCATTTAAAGGTTTGTCCTCAATTACAGTAGCGGGGGCTGCTGCGGATTTAAACCGCATTCCCTTTTCACCTATTAAAAGGCACCTAAACTTCTATTTGATTTTATCCTTAGTTTATTATAATTAAGCCATGCTGTCAACATTCAGAGTGGAAACTTAGGTTTAGTTTATAGCTATAAATAAAATTAGCACTAAAACTTCTACAAGTTCATTATTTGCACCTAAAGTGTCACCTGTAAGTCCAGTAATTTTACTCTCACAAAACTTGTTGAATAAGAAACTGAAGCTTAAAGCGCTAACTATTAATACGCTGATTTTATTAAATCCAATTAATAAAGTTCCAAGTGCTATAGTTATAGTCCCTGCAATTACTATGCTTTTCACATCAATATTTCCAATGAATATGTTGCCGGACCCTGTTTCTTTAGCATTTTTTCCAATGAAAGATAGAAATACTACAGTAAATCTTGCAATTATTGGTGTTGCAATTAGTATAAGTGGTAAATTCATTTCTATAATAGTATATACCGCTGCATATCTTGCTAACATATCAAAAACTATAGCAATACTGGCGTAGGTTCCTACTCTGCTATCCTTCATAATTTCTATTATTTTATCTTTATCACCTTTAAAGGAAAAGAAACCGTCACAGGTATCTCCGAGGCCGTCCACATGTAACCCTCCAGTAATAACTATTGGTATAATAACCACAAATACCGAAGTAATATTTATTGGTAGCACCTTTATTAACATATAATAAACTATCCACTGTACAAGTCCTATAAATAAACCCACCACAGGAAAAAATATGGACCCTTTCCTAAAGTTTTCTTTTTCACAATTCAAACTTTTGTTTATAGGTACTCGTGTAAAGAACTGAAAAAACAGTAAAAAATTATTTAAGCATTCTCTCATTTCATTTGTTTACAAAGATTTTCCCTTGCAAGCCTCACCTCTTTCTATAGTAATAATATTTATTTTAGTTTTAAGGGTAACCCACAAGAAACTAGATACACCTCATCACTTAAGCTTGCTATATATTGATTTACGTAACCCGCTATATCTCTAAAAATCCTGCTAAGCTTATTATCTGGAACAAGCCCAAGTCCTACTTCATTAGTTACCATAATTAAATTTTTGTTAGTTTCCTTAACTTTTAAAATAAGTTTCTCAAACTGAGCTTTTATATCATTTAATAATGCATCTACCTCTTCCATAGATATGTTTTCAAAATTTATTTCTTCCTTGAACATTAAGTTTGTTGTCATAATAGTGACGCAATCTAGCATTATATTTTCTATGCTATATTTTTCTATAGCCTTATGTAAATCTACAAAGCCTTCATGGGTTGTCCATTTCGAATTTCTGCTTTTTATATGTTTTTTTATTCTATCTTTCATTTCCTCATCTGTAATTATTGCCGTAGCGATATATAAAACATCATCCTTATCTTTTAGTAAGTTTTCAGCAAAACTACTTTTTCCGCTTCGACTTCCACCAGTAACTAAAGTTATTTTACTCATTTATCCTCACACCCCTAAATATTCATTATGAATAATGGCATCCATATATAAATTACCAT
>CALJTN010000037.1 GCA_937976175.1 uncultured Clostridiaceae bacterium
TTATCTCTTATAAAGCTTCCAAAGGATAAAAAAGAAGTTGCTATAAAAAAACTAGTTGTTTCGCATATTTTAAGCGATAGAATTATTGAGATTTTGGGTAGGTTCAATCTTACATTTGAAGAATGGCTAGAACTTTTAGAAAAAGAAGAAATCACTGAAGCTAAAGTTATTTTTATAAAGAATATAATGCCTAAGGAAGAAATTAAAAATGCAGAGTACTCAGATAGACTTCAACCCTTCCTAAAGGACAAAAAGGAAGTGAAAATAGCTGTTATTCTTGCACTTTGTAGTAGTGGAAATGAGAAATATATTGATGAACTTATAAGAGTATATGAAAATGAAGAAAACTGGGAAGTAAGAGTGGCTATCGCAAAAGGGCTTAGCAGTTTCAGGATAGAACCTGTAAAAGATATATTATTGAAGATGACAAAGGATGCGGAATGGTGGGTAAGATATAATGCAGTAAAATCTATTGTAGCCATGGGAGAAGAAGGATTATATACTCTCATTGATCTGTCCCTTGAAAAAGAAGACAAAAAAGTATCAGACTTAGCCTATTATTTTCTGAATTCAAATAAAGATGTATACAATATTGTAAAGAATTTAGAGGTGTAAATTATGGATATATTAACTAATATAATTTCAGTTTACAGCAAAATGCTACTTTTCTACTTTTTTGTAATAAGCATGTTTTATATAATTTTGATACTTTTATCTTCAAGAAAATTAAGAGACTTTATTAAAATTGTAAATAATGACATTACCATAATTAGCAACTATACTAAGCCTATATCAGTAGTGGTTCCTGCTTATAATGAGGAAGCAACCATCATAGATAATATAACTTCTCTTTTAGAATTAAATTATCCTGAGTTTGAAATTATAGTTGTTAATGATGGATCTAAGGATAAAACCTTAGCAAAAGTAATTGAACATTTTAAGCTTAGGAAAATAGATGTAGAAATAAATATGCAAGTTGAGTGTAAGGAAATAAAAGGGGTGTACGGCTCCTTTGAACTACCTAATCTTGTAGTAGTAGATAAAGAGAATGGAGGAAAGGCAGATGCCTTAAACGCAGGTGTAAATTTATCTAGATATCCACTTTTCTGTGGAATTGATGCAGATTGTATTATAGAAAAAGATGCCTTGCTTAGAATCGTAAAACCTTTCCTTAAACATGAGGAGACTATAGCAGTGGGTGGTATAGTTAGAATTGCCAATGGTTGTACTATAAATGAGGGGAAACTCTTAGAGGCAAGATTACCTAGGCAAGCCATAGTTAAATTTCAGATAATTGAGTATTTTAGAGCCTTCTTAACTAGCCGCATTGGGTGGGAGAGAATAAATGCATTGCTTATTATTTCAGGTGCTTTTGGAGTATTTAAAAAGTCAGCAGTAATCAAGGTTGGTGGTTATAGCACAACTATCGGTGAAGATATGGAACTTACTTTAAAAATGCATGAGTATTTTAGAAAAAATAGACTAAAATACAAAATTGATTTTACCTCGGATGCAGTTTGCTGGACACAGGCACCAGATACCTTAAAGGGATTAAAAAGTCAAAGAATAAGATGGCATAGAGGACTTACAGATTCACTTTTAAGACATAAGAAAATGATGTTTAATCCAAGGTATGGTGCAGTGGGGCTTTTATCTATGCCTTATTTTGTTCTAGTTGAAATGTTAGGGCCTGTAATTGAAATCATAGGTTATGGAATGCTTATAATTTCATTTATCACAGGAATGTTATCAAAATTCTTCATAGTTATATTTTTAATGGCTTTCCTATATGGAACGTTATTTTCCTTATCTGCCATATTGCTAGAAGAACTTTCTTATAAAAGGTATAGTAGAGTTAGAGAAATCACTAAGCTTGTTATATATAGCTTCCTTGAACAGTTTATTTATAGACAGATTACAGTGTGGTGGAGAGTAATATCCTTTTTCAATTTTAAAAAAGGAAGTAAAGAGTGGGGAACCATAAAAAGAAGCTCATTTTATAGCAAGGAGGGATAAAATTGAATTTACAAGAATGTTTTTTAAAACTTGCCAGCATTGAAGAACAGGATGCAGATCTATATAAAAAGTTCTCAGAAAATTGTGCTAAAAAATTAAAACCTACGGTGCTTTCTTTTTCAAAGGAAGAAGAAAACCACAAGGTGCTTATGATTGAATTATCTAATGATGAGAAATTAAAAGAAAAACAGCTACACAAGGATATAGAAAAGGTTCTTGAAAGTCATACTCATTCTGCAAATACTAACAAAAGACTAAATTTAGCTTCGGAAAAAGATTTCTTTGGTTTTGCTTTGCAACTAGAGAAAAATTCCATTGAAATATATACAGAACTCTTGAACTTTTTTGAAAGCGATTCTTATGAATATAAAAGTTTTGAAGCTCTTATAAAAGAAGAAAAAAAACATATGCTCTATATTTTAAATAGACTTTATGAATTAAAATAAGAAGTTAAAAAGCTGTGAATTATTAATTCACAGCTTTTTATATTAAAGTAAAGGGGGACTTTGCTTTAATATGCGCCCTATATTTATATAATAATATAAAGTTGTGTCAATATAATGAAATAAATGTGTAGTATTTGTTAAATCTGATAAAAAGTATTTAGTGCTTCACGATTATACTCTGTTGAGGTTTGTCAGAAAGCTGGTATCTCTGCAGTAAATATGGTAAAATAAACATGTTATTAAATACAAAAATCAGTTTTATATTTCAGTAAAATCGTACATAAACAAAATGATAGCTTCGAATTAGAAGGAATAAATGAGAATTTGTTTATTAAGATAATTTATTTGCAAATTAAGACTTTCGCATAAAATATAAGAGTTTGAACAAATAGAGTATTAGCGAGTTGAAGTACTTATTATAGATGAATGTGTTACTTAGGAGGAAGTGTTTATGAATAAAATTAGTTTTTCAGAACTGATAAATATTGATTCACTAAAAAGAATGACTGAAAGTCTTTACGCTGCCACGGGAATTCCTATTGGAATTATTGATATAGATGACAAAATTAATATTGCAACAGGTTGGCAAGATATATGTACTAAGTATCATAGGGTGCATCCTGAGACTTGTAAGCGCTGCTTAATTAGTAACAATTATATAAGAGAACATATTAGAGATGGAGGATATATATCCTATAAATGTCTAAATAACATGTGGGACATTGCATTACCTATTATTATTTCAGGAGAACATCTAGCAACGATTTTTTTTGGCCAATTTTTCTATGAAGACGAAGTAATAGATATAGAGCATTTCCGTGAACAAGCAATGGAATTTGGCTTTGATGAAAAAGAGTACTTGGAAGCACTTAGCAGGGTACCTATTTACTCTAAAGAAAAAGTTGAGCATATAATGGAGTATTATTCAGCTCTTGTTATGATGCTG
>CALJTN010000038.1 GCA_937976175.1 uncultured Clostridiaceae bacterium
GAGAGAATATTTATATTCTCAATCTGGTGATTATGGCATGAAGGTAACACCCGTTCCCATACCGAACACGAAGGTTAAGCTTCAATGCGCCGATGGTACTGCAGGGGTGACCTTGTGGGAGAGTAGGTTGTCGCCAGGTAACAAGAAACCACTAAGTTATACTTAGTGGTTTTTATTTTTATCTAAAATTTCAATATATACGATGACACCCATAAGGACCTCGGTGAAGGGTAGCAAATATATAAATATTAATTTATAAAGGGAATTGTTAGTTCGCTTAAAGAAAACAAGGTTGAGTTTGTTTCTGAATTAATTGAAACTCCTGCAGGAATTAAAATGTTATTTATAAAAGATCCAAATGGTGTAACTATTGAGTTAATAGAAGGTTTTGAAATTTAGAAATCACTACATAAATGCATAATATCTATTTAGGAAAAAGACGATTTTCAAATAAATTAATTTGGAAATCGTCTTTTTCGTGGAATATTATTTATGCAAATCTAAAAATATAGGTCAAACCTTGCAAGGTTTAATCTCAATTTTATCTATATTCCATGAGTATTGGTTAGTAGCCTTGATGATAACAGGTAACGATGATTGTTACTCAGGCTGTTGGCATACATAAAATATCAACAGTGTTTACTTTTTCTGTTTTGCTTTATATATAAGTACTTATAGTATTCTTAGCTAATAGAATTTAAAGAAAAAGTGTTTCAAATTTAAATAATGAGACTTAATAGTGTAAAAATAGCGAAAAAAATAGAAAATAGACTTTGACCTTATAGGTCCATTGTAATATTATTTTATTAAAGGATATAATAATAGCCATAGGAGATGATGAGTTTGAATATTGAAAGAATGACAGTAAGGGTACAGCAAAGTCTAAATGATGCTCACTTAACTGCTGTTAAAAATAATCACCAACAAGTAGATTTGATTCATCTATTTTCAGCACTAGTAAACCAAGAAGATGGATTAGTACCTAATATATTTGAAAAAATGGGTATAAATATAGGTGATTTAAAAGCACAACTGAAGTTTGAATTAGATAGAATGCCTAAGGTTTTAGGAGAAGGCGCTCAAAGCTCTGGAGTTTATGCCACTAGAAGAATAGAAGAGGCCTTGGTTAAAGCAGATAGCATAGCTCAAAATTTTAAAGATGATTACATTAGCGTAGAACATGTTATGATAGCAATTATAGATCTAGATAGCAGGGGTGCTGTAGGGAACTTGCTAGCTAAATTCCATATAGAAAAGGGTAGCTTTATGCAGATTCTGTCAGAGGTTCGCGGAAGTCAAAGGGTAAGTACACAGGATCCAGAGGGAACCTATGATGCTATAGCCAAATATGGAACAAACTTAGTAGAACTTGCAAAAAAGCATAAGTTGGACCCAGTTATAGGCAGAGATGAAGAGATAAGAAGAACTGTTAGAATTCTCTCAAGAAGAACTAAAAACAATCCAGTTTTAATTGGAGAACCAGGTGTAGGTAAAACAGCCATAGTTGAGGGGCTAGCTGAGAGGATCGTAAAGGGAGATGTGCCTGAGAGTTTAAAGGATAAGATAATATTCTCCTTAGATATGGGTGCTTTAATTGCTGGTGCCAAATACAGAGGAGAGTTTGAAGAACGACTAAAGGCTGTACTTAAAGAAGTACAAAGCTCTGAGGGAAGAATAATATTATTTATAGATGAAATTCATACCATAGTAGGAGCCGGAAAAGCTGAGGGTGCTATGGATGCAGGAAACCTTATTAAACCGCTACTTGCAAGAGGCGAACTTCATTGTATAGGGGCCACTACCTTTGATGAATATAGACAGTATATGGAAAAAGACAAGGCACTGGAGAGAAGATTCCAGCCAGTTATTGTAGATGAACCTACTGTGGAGGATACTATTTCTATATTAAGAGGTTTAAAAGAAAGATTTGAAATACACCATAGTATTAGAATCCATGACTCTGCTATTGTGGCAGCGGCGAAGCTTTCTCATAGATACATTCAAGGAAGGTTTTTACCAGATAAGGCTATTGATTTAATAGATGAAGCTGGCGCCATGGTAAGAAGTGAAATAGACTCTCTTCCAACGGAACTTGATATGGTTAGAAGGAAGCTATTTAAGTTAGAAACAGAGAGAGAAGCTTTATTAAAGGAAAGCGATGATGCTTCGAAGGTAAGACTTGAAACTTTAAGTAAAGAGTTGGCAGAGCTTAAGGTAAAAAATGATGAGATGACCTCTAAATATGAAAAAGAAAAGGGACATATTCTTGAAATAAGAGATTTAAAGTCTCAGCTGGATGAAGCTAGAGGAAATATTGAAAAATATGAAAGGGAATACGATCTAAATAAAGTGGCAGAATTAAGATATGGCCTTATTCCAGATTTAGAAGCACAGATAAAGAATAAAGAAGTAGCAATAAAGGAAAACTATGAAAGAGCTCTACTAAAAGAAGAGGTAACCGAAAGTGAAGTATCTGATATAGTAGCTAACTGGACTGGAATTCCTGTAACTAAATTGGTGGAGGGACAACGTGAAAAATTACTAAGACTAGAAGAGGATTTGCAAAAAAGAGTTATAGGTCAAGGGGAAGCGGTAAAGAGTGTATCTAATGCAGTTATTAGAGCAAGAGCTGGTATGAAGGATGAGAAGAAACCAATAGGATCCTTCATATTCCTAGGGCCTACAGGAGTCGGTAAAACAGAACTAGCGAAGACATTAGCTAGAAATCTATTTGACAGTGAAGAAAATATTATAAGAATAGACATGTCAGAGTATATGGAGAAGTATTCAGTATCAAGGCTTATAGGAGCGCCACCAGGATATGTAGGTTATGAAGAAGGGGGGCAATTGACAGAGGCAGTAAGAAGAAAACCTTATTCAGTAATATTATTTGATGAAATAGAAAAAGCCCATGAAGATGTGTTCAACCTTTTCCTTCAAATATTAGATGAAGGCAGGCTTACAGATAACAAAGGAAAAACTGTGGATTTTAAAAATACTATAATAATTATGACCTCTAATATAGGAAGCAGTTATCTTCTAGAAAATACTAATGAAGAATCTATTGATGAAAATATTAGGAGTTCTATAATGAGAGAGATGAAGAGTAGATTCAAACCTGAGTTTTTAAATAGACTAGATGATATAATATTCTTTAAACAATTAACGAATGAAGGGATAAAGAAGATAATAGATATATTCCTCAAAGATGTGAAAATGAGACTTAAAGATAAAAATATTACTATGGATATTACTGAAGAGGCTAAAGAATTTTTAGCTAGGGAAGGTTATGATCCAGTCTATGGAGCTAGACCTTTAAAAAGGTATATTGAAAATACACTAGAAACAAGTATGGCTAGAATGATAATAGCTGGTGAAATTTATGATGGTAGCAATATAAGTGTTGACGCTAAAAATGGTAGCATTGTAATAAAATAAGACAAAAATGCCACAAGGGTTAAAATGAAAGCCTAATAGATAGTTATATATGGAATTTTAAAGAAGGTATAGCAGTTTTGCTATACCTTTTAACTATATAAATTTTTAGCGTGGGGTACCCTAGTAGCCAAGTTGCTAATAGTCACTTAACAGTAATAGTATTAGCTATTTACAATACTATTAATTAAATTTAATTCTTCTTTGCTGAACTCCAAATTACTTAATGTAGCAACGTTTTCAATAATCTGATGAGGTTTACTTGCACCAATAAGTGCAGAAGTAACTTTCCCACCCCTTAATACCCAAGCTAGAGCCATTTGTGCAAGACTTTGACCACGTTCCGTTGCTATTTCATTTAGCTTAGTTACTTTTCTAAGCTCATTTTCAGTTATATGTTCAGACTTTAAGAAGCCCCATGCTTTAGAAGCTCTTGAACCAGTTGGAATTCCATTTAGATATTTGTTAGTGAGTAATCCTTGTTGAAGGGGACAAAAAGCAATACTACCAATACCCTCTTTTTCAAGCACAGCTTGAAGCCCATCCTCTATCCATCTATTAAGCATTGAGTATTTTGGTTGATGAATTAAGCACGGCGTTCCAGCTTTTTTAAGTAAATCTGATGCCCTTTGAGATTGCTCAGCAGTGTAATTTGAAATACCTACATACAAGGCTTTGCCTTGTCTTACAATAGTACTTAAAGCATCCATAGTTTCTTCTAGTGGAGTTTCAGGATCAAACCTATGGGAATAGAATATATCTACATAATCAAGGTCCATTCTCTTTAAACTCTGATTAAGACTAGCTATTAAATATTTTTTTGAGCCCCAATCCCCATAAGGGCCTGGCCACATAGTATAACCTGCCTTAGTGGAAATGATTAATTCATCCCTATAGCCGCCTAGATCATTTTTAAGTATTCGACCAAAGGTTTCTTCAGCAGAGCCTGGTTCAGGTCCATAGTTGTTTGCAAGGTCAAAGTGTGTTATCCCTAAATCGAAAGCTGTTTTAATCATAGATTTGCTATTCTCAAAGCTATCAACACTTCCAAAGTTATGCCATAGACCTAAGGAAATTGCAGGTAGCTTTAAACCACTGTTTCCACATCTATTATATTTCATAGTTGAATATCGTTCTGAGTTTGGTAAATATGACATTAAATCACCGTCCTTAATTTTAGTTATCTGTACTTACCTATTAAGTATACACTATATACTTAACCATGTGTGTCAACATAACAAAAACAAAGGATTATTAATCAATAGGTCGAAAATGAAGAATAATGTCGATATATAGCAAGAAAGTTGAATATAGAACTTTGTTCTTATGATAAGATATTCCTTGTCGCTGTGAGTGAGTAACGACGAGGTAAAATCTTACGAGTTAACACTTAATACTTTAAAATACATTTATAAAATGTTTTAAGAAGTAGTTGACAAAACAAGAGATACCTAGTAATATTATAGAAGTCGTCACTTGGCGATGAACACGAAAATAACAAATTGGTCTTTGAAAA
>CALJTN010000039.1 GCA_937976175.1 uncultured Clostridiaceae bacterium
TGCTGAGTTTAGTTTTACTACAGGATACTTGGTTTTTGTATTTAAAATAATTCTACGCTTTACGATTGTCCACTTAGATCGCTTCCATGTGATCTTTAAATCCATTGCGCTCTTCCTTACCGCTCGTCCTTCTCTTTCACAACCATCATAAAATGCTACAAAATCAAATTCTGAGTTTTCACTATCAAATTCCATATCAAATTTTTTAATAATACTGTTAGGTGAGAGCAGTAACCTACCTGCCTTTGGCTCTAAGTTAAATTTAATTCCTTTTTTATTATTTGAACGTAAATATGACTTATAGATTAATTCACTACAAAACAAAGCGCTGTCTGTCATAATGTCAAAATTATAATCATATGCTTTTCCTAAAAATTCAAAAGCTGTCCACAACGCCTTCAACTTATCTTCTTTAGATAGTTTCGGCCTCAAGGCAGAAAAATAATCAACTTTTGCAATAGCATCTAGAGGATTTATTACTACACCTGGAGCAATAACCTCTATAATATATTGTTTATTACTTTTATTTTCATGGCATAAATTGCTATATGCTTTAGGATAATTTACTTTTATATACTCTGACACACACGAACAATCTCCTAATAACATGTCCTCGAAATACTTGTCCAACTCATCTAAAGAACCTATATAGATTCCAGAATGAGTCCAAAATCCTGGCAATCCTATGTTGGTTAACTGGTAATTATTTCTCTTTAAAAGTACATCCCCCGGCAGTAATTCTTCTTTTATAATATTAATATCTTCATCACTAACATATTTCTCCATCCTGCGAGAATAATCTACCCCAGTGATGCTTATAGCAATCCATTTTTGAAATGGGAACCAAAAGTCAAAAACATTCTTGCCAAAAAAATCAATCACGTTATTGAAAAGGATATTCCTATGGTTTTTAACAAGCTTTACAACATTTAAATAATTACTACTTGCATAATCTAACAATTCCTTTTCACTTTCATCTCTCTCATATCCATAAGCTTCATAGTAATTTACCATAAAATCAAAGTAACGCTTATTTTTAAACAAAGATATTATATAGGAAATCTCAGTAATTTCTTGTGTAATGTAATAATATTGTTTTTTGCTAATATTGTATTCTGGCCTACTTTCGTTTAACATGGACTCTAGATACTTGTTTTTGTCTATAATATTGGCTAATAATACAGAGTTTTTACGTATTGCTATAGTTGAAGCATAAACTAATAACACATTCTTAAATTTAGTATGTGAATCTTCTGTATGCTTTAATATAAGTTCATTTTTATATTTTCTTCTAATTTCATTTAATCCATTATAATATTCTACGTAATTAACCCACTTATCTAATATACTTTGTTTATGAGCTAAGGACATATTTTGAATATCCGAACTAAATAAACTTTCGCTACTTTGAATCTCATTTACCACATGTTCTAATTGTTTTATTAGCTCTAAGGATTTGTTTATTTCCTCATTAATTGTTCTATGAATTACATCCATATCCTTATCCCCGATTCTATATTCATTTTTAAAGTAATTTTTTAGTATAAATTTCCATGCACAAATAAAAAAGGTCATACATATTATTGATATAATCAAACCTTCAATCGAAATCATACTTATACCTCACAAATTAATTTTAGCAATTTAATATTATTATACCATAGAACTCACAATTCCTTTAATAATATCACATATAAAATTAAAATGTTTCTATTTTGTTTACATATAGGGTAAAACTATAGATATTTTTTATTTACATATATTCACTGTTTTTTTATATGCTTTTATATGTATACTATTATTATAAGATATAACGATTTTTGGAGGCTTATATGTTTACAAGCGAACTAATGTTACGTTTTTTCAATTTGTTGTTTATTATTAATATTCTCTTTGCCTTAGCCGTTGTGTTTCTTGAAAGAAAAAATCCTGCAAGCACTTGGACTTGGCTTATGGTACTATTATTTTTGCCTAGTATAGGGTTTATTCTATACTTATTTCTTGGTCAAAATTTAAAAAGAAAAAAATTATTTTCTCTAAAGAAGGAAGAGAAGGAAAATTTAACTTCAATTATTGATAAACAAAAGGATTTTTTGAATAATGATGATTTAATTAAAACTAATCCTTTTTTAAGCAAATACTCTGATATCATGAAACTGAATCTTTGTAGTGATAATGCCTTTTACACTAACAATAACCATGTAAGTATATTTACTGACGGCAAATCAAAATTCGATAAGCTTAAAGAAAATCTTAAAAATGCAAAATCATATATCCATATGGAATATTATATATTCCAAAATGATAATTTAGGAAAAGCTATTATTAAGATTCTTTGTGAAAAGGCTAGAGAAGGAATAGAAGTAAAACTGCTTTATGATGGGATGGGATGCCTTAAAGTCCCTAAGTCTTTTTTTGCCCCTTTAATTGAAGCTGGTGGAAAGGTTGCTTGTTTCTTCCCACCCTTTCTTCCTTATATAAATCTTAGAGTAAATTTTAGAAACCATCGTAAGATATGTACTATCGACGGAGAATATGCCTTCATAGGTGGTTTTAATATTGGTGATGAATATCTAGGACTTTCTAAGAGATTTGGTTTTTGGAGAGACACCCATTTGTTTATCCAAGGGGATGCAATAGATGCCTTGGAACTTCATTTCCTAATGGATTGGCGATTTGCTGCAGATGAAAATACTATTTTTGATAACAAGTATTTTCCTCATAGGGCTCACCTTGGAAAAACAGGTCTTCAAATAGTTTCTAGTGGACCAGACTCTACTTGGAGTTCTATTAAAAATGGGTATTTAAAAATGATTAGTAAAGCCGAGAAAAACATTTATATCGAAACCCCTTATTTTATTCCCGATGACAGTATATTAGAAGCTTTAAAAATAGCTTCCTTATCTGGAGTAGATGTGCGTATAATAATTCCAAGTAAACCAGACCACCCCTTCGTATATTGGGCTTCTACTTCATATATGGGGGAACTGTTAGAATCTGGTGTGAAATGTTATACATACACTAAAGGCTTTATTCATAGTAAGTTTCTTTCTATTGATGAGTCTATAAGTTCTGTAGGTACCGCCAACTTAGATATCCGAAGCTTTATTTTAAACTTTGAAGTTAATGCTTTTATATATGATAAAGAAATAACTTCTAAGCTAGAGAGACTTTTTATTGATGACCTAAAATTTTGTGATGAACTAACTCTTGAAAAGTATACTAATAGAAGTTTTATTGCTAAATTCAAGGAGTCTGTTTCAAGACTACTTTCCCCTATACTATAATGTAAAAAGCTGAAAAGAAATTTTCAGCTTTTTTACTTATTTCTATCTTATACTATTTCTTTTTAATTAAAAGATATATTCCCACAAACACAAAAACTACTGGCACAAAATACGTTCCTATGCTCTGTTTTATGAAATTATATATTGAATTATTCGGAAATAGCTTATTAATAATTGAAATAACACCTATTATCACTAATGCTGAGCCTATAATTTGACCACCTTTATCTCTCATGTTTTCTAAGCTATCATCGTTTAAATTCTCTTTTTTACTTAAATAATGATATTGATTAAAAATGAAGTCAGAATCATTTACAAATTCTCCTCTATCAAGCTTTTGTGCTATATTGAAGGTATCAAAGAACAAATAAAACCAAAGTGGGATTTGAATTATATTTGCTAAGCAACCTAACCCTATAGCGCCGAGTATTGGCTCTATTAGAAAAAATATAATCATCGCTTGTATTCCCTTTCTCATGAGTCCTAAATACATATACCCAAGACCAGGAATTAAACCTGCCATAAATGTTAAAAACCTACTTCTTCTTTGCACTATATGCATAACATAAGGATACAACTTTTCTTTTGTACTTATTTACAACCTCAATAAAACACGCATTGTCTTTATTTCTAAGCCCCTCTACTATTTCATACTCTTCCAAAGGCAAATCACTCCTGACTATCAATACTCACTATGCCATTGTTAATATCAACTTTAAGCCTACCTTCACCACTTCCAACTTTTGTTGATATTCCTCCATTTATCTTTTTGTCTCCATTTACAGTACATACTCCACTATTTATATCAGCTTCTATATTTAAGTTTTTATCCTCTGTGTATACAGTAATCTTGCCATTACTTGCATCTATATTTACATCTTTACAAAGTTTATTTCTAAAATATACATTAGCGTTAGAAACATCTATATCGCTCTTTTCAATATCGCCCTCTAGAGAAATATTAGCGTTACTTGCATCTATATCTATATTGGATTTAATATTTGAATCAATAGTCTTTACCTGGCAATTAGCAGCGTCAATCTTCAAATCGTATCCATCAGGTATATATACATATGCCTTAACTTGCTTAATATAGTCCTCTTTAATACTAACCTCATAGCCTTCAATAGTTTTCTGGTGAGCTATTTCATAATCTTTAACTAAAGAATTTTCTTTCACATAGGTATCTGCTACAATTTTTATATTTCTGTCTTCCGATCTGCAAATTTTAATATCTGCATTGGAAACTTTAAATATAAGTCTATTTCCACTAATAGGTAAGATTTTAGATGAACTTATTTTTCTTGTATTATTTAAAGAACCTATTTCAAAACTTCCACCATTAATTTCAATGCGCGATCCAATTCCATCTATTATATTTCCAAACTTCCCAGACAAATTAACGAATACATTTGTACTAAAATACAGTAAAATAACTAAAATAGTAAAATAATTAAACTGAGTTCTATTTCCTTCCTGTCGTTTAGTGACGTGTATTAGTATCTCTACTCCAAGTAAAATAAAAATCCCAGGCCACCATATAAAGATTTGTTTTCCAAGCTCTGGACTATTTATATTTATAATCATCCATATACCTAGAAAAATTAATCCTACTGAAGAAGTAATTGTGCCTATTTTTCTCATAAAAATCCCCCTTAAATTATTATCTTCGATACTGTAACATTAACCACGCTAATAGTTAATTTTAGTTCTCATATATTTAGACGTATACAATGCAAAAAATCCCACAAACTTTTTAATATTTGTGAGATTCTGTTCAAATTAATCTTTTTTAAAGCGTAATAAAGAAAGGTACAACCATCATATTTTTTTCACATTTCTAATCTACTAATTGCCGCTGACTTCCATCCTTCATTATTTTATAAACTTTGTCTTCTTTCATATTTCTATATAAGACCCACTCATCCTGTATGTCGATGTCTTTAGTCCACTCATTATTTAACTTAGTGGTTCCAAGACCATCTTTTCTCACCTTATATAAAAATCCTCCATAAGAATAGTTACTATAGTAAATCCATTTTTCGTCTATTGCTATATACAAAGATATAGAGTCGTTAAGCTTTGCTTTTATTTTTCCGTCTAATGACATCTTATATAGCTTATATCCATCTAATTCATTGCTGAAATATATCCAA
>CALJTN010000040.1 GCA_937976175.1 uncultured Clostridiaceae bacterium
GAAAAGTGGAGGAACAATATCACTCTTTTGGAATAAGCCAAGTCCTAAAAGTTTTGATGACCCACTACACTTGAAAATGCAAGAAGTTTATCAAAAATACTTCGGTCCAGATAGTATGAAAAAGGCTAAATATGAGCGTGAGAATTTCCAAGAGCGTTATGCAAAAATAATAGGTACAATTGAAAAATATGGCTTTGTTGAAGTGGAATGCAGCCTATATAAGCAAGTAAGAGAGTTTACTGCAGATGAATATGTTTCTTTAATAAGTACATATTCTGACCATATTACTCTAACAGAGCCAATAAAATCACAGTTTTTAACAGGAATTCGTGATGTAATTTATGATTTCAATAATCACATAAAGGTTTATGATACTATGGATTTATATTTAGCAAAAAAGCCATAGCCAAGTTACCGCGGGATGAATTTAAGCTTACTAGCTAGAGTGAAGGTCGACTCGGTAGTATTTTAATGTAAATAATGTCGAGAAATTAGCGTTTCTATTATTGTTAATGGATGGTAAGTTTTTAAAGTAAGCTGAGGTGCTTTAAGGAACAATAGTAGGAAAGAACTAAACCGCTAATAAGCGGTGGCGGCTTTTGCTAGAAGATTTAATTACCTTAGAAATAAAAGTGATATCCAATTTAAGAATACCACTTTATTATGATCAACACTTCCTGTATATTTAATTTTGGAAAACAAAACAAAAGGGAGTGTTATCATGACTGAATTAAGACAAAGAATGAAAATTGATATGGAGCTCAGAGGCTACAGTGCAAAAACTATAAAATACTATATAGATAATGTTGCGCTCTTTGCTAAGCACTTTAACAAATCACCTGAGTTTCTCGGTGAAGAAGAGATACGTCAGTATCTCCATTATTGTATCACACAGAAGCAGCTGTGTGAAGGAACTGTAAATACAATTCACAGTTCTTTAAAATTTTTATATACTAAGACTCTTGCAAGGACATGGAATGTAGATAAACTTGTTAGGATGAAAGAAGGAAGGAAACTCCCTGTCATACTGTCTCAATCTGAAGTTAAAGACATTTTTGATGCAACTGATAATCTAAAACATAAGGCGATGCTGATGACGATCTATGCTTCTGGTCTTCGCGTTAGCGAGGCTTCAAACCTCACACTTTCTGATATTGATAGTAGGAATATGCAGATTATTATAAGGCAAGGTAAGGGCAAGAAAGACAGATATTCTATTCTGTCTGATGATAATCTTCTAATTCTACGGCATTATTGGAAAAAATATCGGCCTAATGATTTTCTGTTCTCAGGTAGGTTTCCTGGTAAACCTGTATCTGTCCGTACAATACAAAAGGTGTTTGAGGCTTCTAGAATTAAAGCAGGAATTAAGAAGGCTGCAAGTGTTCATACTCTCCGTCATTGTTTTGCTACCCATCTTTTAGAAGATGATAATGATTTATGTAGTATTCAGAGGTTAATGGGTCATTCCTCAATAGAAACAACAACTAGATATTTGCATTTACGAAGAGTTGATCTTCTTAAAATAAAGAGCCCACTTGAAAATCTTGGCGTTTCCAAGGAGTTTCAAAATGATTGAGGTTCAGGATATATTCAGACAGCATGGTGAAGAGTACAGGAAAGAACATAGACTTCCAGGCAATCTTCTTAAGGCTATGAGTTCTATAGAGTACTGTAGAACCGCTGAATTAGGCGGACATGTTGATGTTTGTGAGGACTGTGGTCACTCTAGAATATCTTATAATTCCTGTAGAAACAGACACTGTCCTAAATGTCAGACCTTAGCTAAGGAAAAGTGGCTTATGGCAAGAAAAGATGACCTGTTACCCGTAGGGTATTTCCATGTGGTTTTTACCATACCAGAAGAGTTGAACTACCTAAGTTTAACTAATCAAAAGGAAATGTACACTATTCTCTTTAAGGCTACTTCAGAGACCCTTCTTGAACTATCAAAAGATAAAAAATACCTTGGTGCTGAAATTGGCTTTACGACGATTCTCCATACTTGGGGCCAAAACTTAATGCACCATCCCCATGTTCACTGTATTGTTCCGAGCGGAGGGTTAACTTTAGACGGAACAAGGTGGGTTAAATCAAGCGATAAATTCTTCATTCCTGTTAAAGTGTTATCAAAGAAGTTTCGTGGAAAATTTATGGACTATTTTATTAAGGCTTACAACAGTAACCTTCTGAAATTAACCCAAGGAAATATTGAACTGAAAGATAGAAGTACGTTTAAATGTTTTAAAGATAGTCTGTATACGAAGAATTGGATTGTTTACTGCAAAGCGCCTTTTAAGAGTGCAGAGTATGTTCTTGAATATCTTGGTCGCTATACTCACAGAGTTGCTATCTCTAATAACAGGATTAAGTTTTTCGAAAACGGATATGTAACTTTTAAGTGGAGAGATTATAGAGATAAAAACAAGGAAAAGTATATGACAGTTACAGCTGAGGAATTTATACGTAGATTTCTTATGCATGTTCTTCCAAATAAGTTTGTTAAAATAAGACATTATGGTATCTTAAGTAACCGTAATAGAGCTACTAAACTAAAAAAGTGCAAAAGACTTGCTGGTGTTTTGCAGAATAAACTTAAAAATTCTATAGAAAAGTTAAGTACAGCAGAACTTTTGTTTAAGTTAACGGGTATAAATATCAATCTTTGTCCTTCCTGCAGTGAAGGTAAAATGATCAGGAAGGGTAAGGTTGAACCTAGGTACTATTCACCGCCACGGGTGTTAACAAAAACTGCATAGTATACGTAGCTTTGGGGAGGGGGAAAGTTTATTCTTTTTTAGTAAAATTCAATGTTTTCTAAGGATTTCATACTTAAGGGACGGAGAATTTAAACTATAAGCGCAGTGTAATTGTGCTTGTGCAGGTAGAGGGGGATTATTGAAATCCCATAGTATATCTACGCGGCTCCGTTCTATAATTTGTTTCGGAAATTGAGCAGCTTTTGATGTGGAATGAAATTTTAAGTCAAGATAAGCTGCTTATTTCCTATGGCTCAACTTCCGAATACAAACCTATTCATAATGTGTAATAAGTTTATCACAGATTATGCTTATATTGTACGAAACTCATATTACTCATATAAACCTTCGGTTGCCGAACCCCCAGCGACACGTGGCCACTTATTAGTTTCAATTATCGTTGTTGCATTTATATTTCCCAAATGAGCGTAGAAATGGCGATATTGTGAAAGAATCAATGACAATCTGTTACCTCTACAACCTTGTGGCACTTCACACAGCATATCGTCTGTAAGAGAATCTAAATACTGCATAATTTTGATGCGTATATTCTCAAGATATTGTATTAAATCCTCTCTTGAAAGAACTTTTTCACTTATTTCATTTAATGAGTTTAAACCAGTCACATGAAAGTCGGGCTCAGTATAGTAATGCGGATTAATGAAAA
>CALJTN010000041.1 GCA_937976175.1 uncultured Clostridiaceae bacterium
TTTTATATTTTTTTAGCTATTTCTGCTATACTTGCAAGTTTTGTTCTCACCGTTACCCCAGTTCTAAGTCTGAGCGATGTTTCCCTTTCAAGTTGTTTCATATGTAGCTCTCCTTCCTTCGTCCGGCGATACTCGTTGTCATCAGTACTATTAGAGCCGCCGACTTCCCACTGGCTTTTGCCTTCCTTACTTCTTCAGTTTGTACTGCATACTTTCCTATCAAAAAGACCTTGTGGGATATCCCTGGTTTCCACACATTCATAATGTTCAGCTAGGTAGGGCCTTTGACCCCGGAAGTGTTTATCTGTACTCGCCTTTAATGCTCAGATAAATGTTGTTTTCTACGTTCCCGACCGCTTGAACCACTTCATCAGTTACAAAATTTTCGGGGCTCAATACCATTCACTGCTGGCAACCCTCCAGACAATTCTACCTCGCTGACTTTCTGTCTACGCTTAAAATGCCATGTTACCATGACATCTCCAAGACTCGATACAGAGCGGTTGGCTAAACCTTACTCTGACGGGGGTTACACCCGCTTGAATGTGCGACCTTGCCAGGACGCACCGGGAGTATTTTGTTGAACTAAACCGCATCGCGGTAGCTGGTTCTTCGCTAAACTCCATATATCCATTCTAGATAATATTTACAACATTTACAATAATATATTTAATTCTTGTCCATAATTCCCTTTGTCATAACTTTTAAATTTAATGATGAAGGGAGTTTTTATTATGACAGAATTAAGAGAAAAAATGCTTATGGAATTGCAACTAAGAGGCTATAGTGAAAGGACTCAAAAGGCCTATATAAAGTATGTTGCCTCCTTTGCTAAGTTTTATGGTAAGTCTCCAGATTTACTTGGAGAAGATGAAGTTAGGAAGTTTCTGCATCATGCTATTGCTGAGAAAAAAGTTAGTTGTTCTTATGTTAATGCTTGTTACAGTGGTCTAAAGTTTTTCTATGAAACAGTTCTAGATAGAAGTTGGAACATGAAAAAAGTTCCTAGAGTTAAGAAAGAAAAGACACTACCCTCAGTTCTATCACAGGAAGAAGTTAAGAAAATATTTGATGTCACAACTAACCTTAAGCATAAAGCAATACTTATGACCACTTATTCTGCTGGTCTTAGGGTTAGTGAAACTTCAAACCTTAAACTCAAAGATATTCATAGTAAGAATATGCAGATTATCGTAAAACAGGGTAAGGGAAAGAAAGACAGATATTCTCTGCTGTCGCAGGCAAATCTAGAAATTCTAAGAGAATACTTTAGTCTTTACAGACCAAAAGAGTGGTTATTTCCTGGAGGCGTAGCCGGAAAGCCAATGACTACTAGAACTATGGAGAGTATATTCCAAAGATCTAAGATTAAAACTGGAATCAGAGGAATGGCTTCTATACATTCCTTAAGGCACAGTTTTGCTACCCATCTCCTTGAAGCTGGTACCGACTTATGTTATATACAGCAACTCTTAGGTCATGAGAATGTACAAACTACGAGTATTTATCTACATGTGCGAAGACTGGATGTACTTAAGGTTAAAAGTCCCCTAGATATACTTATGAATAATGGTGGTAGTAAAAATGACTGATCTACAACATATGTTTTCAGAATATGGTCAGAAGTATAGGACTATTCATAAGCTACCGCTTAATCAACTTAAAGCTATGTCTTCCATTGAATCTTGCCGAACAGCTAAGCTTGGTGGACATATATACAAGTGTGATTCCTGCGGTGAAACTAAATCTTCCTATAACTCCTGTAGGAATAGACACTGCCCAAAATGTCAGGGACTTGCTAAAGAAAAATGGATTGAAGATAGAAAAAGTGATATTATGCCTGTTCGTTATTTTCATATTGTGTTTACCCTTCCAGATGAGCTTGATGGCATTGCACTAAGAAATCAAAAAATAGTATATGATATTCTCTTTAAAGCTACTTCAGAAACGCTATTGCAGGTTTCAAAAGATCCTAAATTCCTAGGCGCACAGATTGGTTTTATGGCTATACTTCATACTTGGGGGCAAACTCTCATGCATCACCCTCATTTACACTGTATAGTTTCAGGTGGCGGACTATCTCTAAATGGTTTAAAATGGATTCACTCAAGAAAGAAGTTCTTTGTACCGGTGAAGGTACTTTCTAAAGTATTTAGAGGTAAATTTCTTGCTTATCTTAAGCAAGCTTATCGTAGTGATAAGCTAAAAATGGTAGGAAGTATAGATTACCTTACGGAAAAGTATGCCTTTGAGACCCTAATAGATAGTCTATACAAAAAAAGTTGGGTTGTGTACTGTAAGCCACCTTTCAAGGATCCTGCATACGTTCTTGAATATTTGGGCCGTTACACACACAAAGTTGCCATATCCAACAGCAGAATTGAATACTGCAAAAATGGTTTTGTAGTGTTCAAATGGAAAGACTACAAGGATAAAAATAAAACAAAACACATGACAGTGAACGTCAATGAGTTTATTCGTAGATTCCTACTTCATATACTTCCAGATAAATTTGTTAAGATAAGATATTACGGAATTCAAAGCAACAGAAACCGTAATTCTAAACTTAGGGTATGCAAAAAACTTACTGGTACTGATGAGCAAAAGGTTAAATCCAAGCTTAGTATGGAAGAACTACTGTTAAAAGTTACTGGAAAAGATATAACTAAATGCCCCTGCTGCAGTGTAGGAAAACTAATATACGTTGGCAAAATAAGTCCCAGAATATGTTCACCACCAGAAAAGCTTAAAGTTTCATAAGCTCTTATTTCGGGGGTAAGGGGGAACTATTGCCTTTTTTAAAATTATCTACTAAATCAGTATAAATTATTGCCGCAATGCCTTAAAATTAACCCTGCAATTTAGACTAATCTTATAATAATGTCAGTGCGAAAATAATTGAAATTCCATAGGTGGGTACACCAACGGTTTCGTTCAACAAGGCGTATATGAAATTGGGGGTTATCCGCCTCATACAATAAGAGAAGCACCTCAGGTTCTACTGGACCATCAGGTGCTTCTCTTTTTGCCCCAACTTCAGATACACCACTAAGTGTTATCTGAAGTGCGGTTCTTCTACGACTTACTTACATAAATGTGTGTTTAAAAAATCTATAACTATCTTGAAAGCATTTTGTACCCTTGGATCTTGAAAGTTTTGATCGAATACGTGGTCCGCGCCTTCTATTGTTATTAATTTCGTGTCAATTCCATTTTTTTTCAGTTTGTTATACATTATTACTGATTGTTTATAGGGTACGTCAGTGTCTTGATCTCCATGAAGAAATAATGTAGGCGGGTAATCTATGGTAA
>CALJTN010000042.1 GCA_937976175.1 uncultured Clostridiaceae bacterium
AATATGCAGGCTAGGTGTGATATCTCCAATAAGGCTAAACCGAATTATTTTGTAAGTATTCATGCTAATAGCTTTACAAGTCCAGCAGCTAATGGCATTGAAACTTGGTATTTAAGTGGGAATACAGCGGGGGCGAAGCTAGCTCAAGCTGTTCAAACTGAATTAATCAAGGAAACTGGGAGGGTGAATAGGGGTATCAAACCTACTTCAGGTTTTTATGTTGTAAAAAATGTAAATGCTACAGCTATATTGGTAGAAACGGGGTTCCTTTCTAACCCAGAGGAAGAAAAATTATTAGGTACTGAAGATTTTCAAAATAAATTAGCTAAGGCAATTGCAACGGGTATTCTTAAGAATTTAGGAATAAGTACTATAGTATATTAATAGCTTTTGTGTACGTGAAAAATCACCTCCATTGTATGGTTACAATGGAGGTGATTTTTTATAATATAGATATATTTAAATATCTAACAAATTCTTTTTATAGTTAGTATAATAAAGTCTAAGGTTTTCCATTTGGGCACTTAGTTCCACTTGCAATGCAGAAACCTCTTGATAGTTTTCATTTTTGGAAGCTTCTCTTATTTTAGTAAATAGGCTAGTTTTAGCATAAGTGTCTTTCATAAGATAATGTCTTAAATCGTTAACCTTTTGCCAATTTGCTAGGTCTAAGTCTAAAGCCTTTTCAGGAGTGTGAATCATCTTAGACTTTCGGATTTCCCCTGCATAATTATTTAATAACCTATTATTTATTTCAGTAATCCATCTAGTGGTTATTGCCATTTTAAAGCTATTTATTATGCTAGTAGTAAATACACCGTGAGCTTTAAGAACTTCAAGTTTTTCGGGATATTCATCTAATGCACGAAGATTTTCATAAACAGTTTTAGGTGCTTTTCCAAAATATTCAGCGCGATCTGCATCTGTGAAGAACTCAAACACATCTTCCTCACTTCTGTAAGCTCTATTCTTTTCTAAATAGCTACTGTCATCACCTGGTGCCTTAGATAATTCTTTTAAAAGGTCATCTTCACATTTACTATTTTTTATAGCATAAACAATTCCATCTAGCATTGCAGAATACAAGGTAGCCAAAGCTAGGTAGGTGTTAGTATGTGGGTTTGGAGCTCTAAGTTCAAATCTTGTAGCCAGTGGGTTATCAAGATCTCTTATTAGTGCTAAAAGTATAGAACGGTTTCTTGAAGGAATATCTACACTGTGACCAAGGGAGGTTACTATGCAAACAGGAGCCTCAAACCCTGGTTTTAACCTTCTTAAAGAATCGCTTGTTGGGGCAATAAATGGGTTTATTACTTCGTAATTTTTAAGTATACCCATTGCAGAAGCGTAACCTATAGTGCTTAAAAAATGTTTTTTGTTTGAAGTAAATAGGTTAACCCTCTTACCACTTTTTAATTTTACAGTTACTCCAATATGAGTATGTTCACCACTACCAGCTACATCTTGCACAGGTTTTGCTAAAAAGGTAGCAACTAAGCCGTTACTTCTAAAGGTTTCTCTTACTAGGTTTCTGACAAATAGCTCATTATCAGCAGCTTGAAGGGCATCCGAGAACTTCCAATCTATTTCAAGTTGTTCCATAATATGAGTTAGGGAACCAGCCTCACCTATTTGAGCGGTTACACCACCAACTTCTTTATGTCCCATTTCGGGCTCAAAACCATATTTCTCCATTAGCAGAAGAGTCTGTTCTAGTGCGGTTCGAACATTTCCTTTAGTTTTACTCCAATACTGTTCTTTAAGCACTTGAGAAGTAGATAATTCCTCTATGTCAGCCTTGTCGTTAGGAGTTTTTACCCAAAACTCTAACTCGGTAGCAGAAGTAAGTAGGATTTCATCAATATCTTCATAGGAGAAATTAAAAGAAGCTAAAGAGGAGGGGTATTCCTTGAATAGATTAAGAAGAGTTGATTTAAAGGATTCAACGGATCTTTTTAAGATAGACCTTGAATCTACTGGTATACTATCATGTAATAATGTACATGGAATTTTTAGGGTTCCTACAGGCAAGTCTGTTTCAGAATCAATATTTTCATAATTGTAGTCGATGAACCAATTACAGTCCATATCTGCCAGCATATCTAATTTAGCATTATTTAGAGTAGCAATTCCAGGTAATACTACAGATGAACCGTCAGTTTGAATAGCCCCCTTAGAGAAACCACTAATGTCATCTAAAAATACTTTCATTGGAATTCTTTCATCTGTATCATTTCCAGATAAGTCAACACCAACAAGGGAAATGAATTTCACCTCAGGGTGGGCAAGTAGGATTTCTTTAATATCTTTTTCGGAATGATTTTCTTTAGGAATTACATAAATTAAACTTTTCAAAATAACCTTCCTCCTATAATATATATTTAATTACTTAAAGCCACTAAAGTGACTGAATTGATATTTTTATACATAGAATCACATTCTTATTTAAATAATACTCTCATTTATAGATACAAAGAGATTTTCTTCTAATGATACAACTAAATAAAATGATTTTATTATAATAATGAAAGTATGTCAATACAAAACATCATGCATTACAATTAAGTATAAAATAATTAGAATATTTTGCAAGATGCACTAAATGGAAATTCATTTATGAAAACGTATTCTGGATTCAATTATATTTTAAATTTTAGTTATGTTGCTTATTCCTCATGATAATACTATAAAATTTAAAAAGAAATTGACAATAAAAATTCATTATAATATAATGATAAAAAGTTCATATTGATTTATATTAATTATGACTAATAAAAAGCTTTGATTAGGAAAAGTATTTAAGCAGGTAACTTACAGAGAGTGGGGCAAGGTGTAAACCCATAGTGAAGGTTTAAAGAAAATCACCTAGGAGCTGAGAGCTGAAACCTTAGTAAGCTTATCCGTATTTCTGCGTTAAAGGATAAAGTATGATTGTACTTGAATTTATATTTATATAGGTGGTATAACGAATTTAACTTCGTCCTATTTAGGGTGGAGTTTTTTTATATTTTAAAATATAAGTTAATTATCTAATATATTTACAATTATTTTGGCAACTATTATTAAATAGAGTAGGGAAAGGAGTTTTATTATGTACAAGAAAAATGATTCTTCAAAAAGCTTTATGGATATAGAAAAAGATATGCTTCAGCTTTGGAAAGAAAAAGACATTATTCAAAGGAATTTTGATTTAAATGAGGATGGAGAGTATTTTACTTTTTATGATGGTCCTCCAACAGCTAATGGAAAGCCACATATAGGGCACGTTTTAACAAGAGTTATGAAGGATTTGATTCCAAGATATAAGGTAATGAAGGGATACAAAGTTCTTAGAAAGGCAGGTTGGGATACTCACGGACTCCCAGTAGAGCTTGAAATAGAAAAGAAACTTGGAATTTCTGGGAAACCTGGAATAGAGGCTTATGGAGTAGAAAAGTTTGTAACAGAATGTAAAGATAGTGTTTTTAGCTATGTTAATATGTGGAGAGAAATGTCTGAGAGGGTAGGTTACTGGATAGACATGGAGAATCCATACGTTACTTACCATAATAATTATATTGAGTCAGTTTGGTGGGCGCTAAAACAAATGTGGGATAAGGAGCTATTATATAAAGGTCATAAGGTAATGCCTTATTGCCCAAGATGTGGAACTACGCTATCATCTCATGAAGTAGCTCAAGGATATAAGGATGTAAAAGAAGCTTCAGCTTATGTGAAATTTAAAGTAAAAGGTGAAGAAAAATCTATACTTGTTTGGACTACAACTCCGTGGACACTTCCAAGTAACGTAGCACTTGCAGTGAATAAAAAGTATGATTATGTTGAAGTAGTTCATGAAGGGGAGAATTTAATACTTTCAAGAGAATTATTAAGCAAATTAGACGGGGAGTATGAAGTTGCACGTGAATTTAAGGGAGAAGCTCTTTTAGGTCTAGAATATGAGCAAATGTTTAACTTCTATACTCCAGAAGAGAAAGCCTTCTATATAGTCCATGGAGACTTTGTAACACTAACAGATGGTACAGGTATAGTTCATATCGCTCCTGCTTATGGTGAAGACGACAACTTGCTTGGAAAACAATATGGATTACCACTTGTTAACTTAGTTGATGGAGAAGGCAAGTTTATAGACTGTGTTACTCCATGGAAGGGTACTTTTGTTAAGAATGCTGATGCTAAGATATTAGAATATTTAAAAGAGAATAATGTTTTATATAAATCAGAGAAATTTATGCATTCATACCCCCACTGCTGGAGATGTGATACGCCACTTTTATACTACCCAAGAGAAAGTTGGTTTGTAAGAATGTCTTCAGTAAGAGACAAACTTGTAGAAAATAATAACAAAATCAATTGGATGCCAGATAACGTAAAAACGGGAAGGATGGGTAAATTCCTTGAAGGTGTTATAGATTGGGGTATAAGCAGAAATAGATACTGGGGTACTCCACTTCCAATTTGGGAATGTGAATGTGGCCATAGAGAAATGATAGGAAGCATTGCAGAACTTAATGAAAAAGGAATAGATGTGCCAGAGGGAATAGAGCTCCATAAACCATATATAGATAAGGTACATTTAAATTGTCCAAAATGTAGTAAAGCAATGACTAGAGTAGAAGAAGTTATAGATTGCTGGTTTGACTCAGGATCAATGCCTTTTGCACAACACCACTATCCATTTGAAAACAAAGAAATATTTGAAGCTAATTTCCCTGCACAGTTTATCTCAGAGGCAGTAGATCAAACAAGAGGATGGTTCTATACATTGCTTGCAATATCAACTACAGTATTTGATACAAATCCGTTTGAGAACTGTATAGTGCTTGGCCATGTATTAGACAAAGATGGACTTAAAATGTCTAAGCATAAAGGAAATGTATTAAGCCCATTTACTGTTCTAGAAAATCAAGGTGCAGATGCGCTAAGATGGTATTTTTATACTGCTAGTGCACCATGGATACCTTCAAGATTTTATGAAGAGGCAGTTATTGAAGCACAAAGAAAGTTCATAGGAACACTTTGGAATGTATATTCTTTCTACATTCTATATGCTGATTTAGATAATTTTGACCCAACTAAATATGAGGACTTTGTATCTGAAAATATTATGGATAAGTGGATGATGTCAAAATTAAATTCACTAGTTAAAAATATGGATGAACACTTAGAAAACTATAGAATAACTCAAGGAGCTACTGAGCTTGAAGAGTTTGTTGATGAACTTTCTAATTGGTATGTAAGACGTAACAGATCAAGATATTGGGTAGAGTCACTTACAGAGGATAAGATAGGTGCATATATGACATTGTATAAAGTCATTACAACTTTTGCTAAAGTAGCTGCTCCATATATACCATTTGTAACGGAAGAGTTATACCAAAACCTAGTAGTTGCTTTCGATAAGAATGCACCAGAAAGTATTCACTTATGTGCTTGGCCGGAATATAGAGAAGATGCAGTGGATAAAGTTTTAGAAGATGAAATGGATACTGCTTATAAGACTGTTAAACTAGGAAGAAGCGCTAGAAATGCTGCAAATATAAAAAATAGACAGCCGCTTGCTAAAATGCTAGTTAGTGCTAAGTCTCTTCCAGAGTATTATGGAGATATAGTAAAAGAAGAACTTAATATAAAGGAAGTAGAGCTAGGCGCTGATCTTTCTAAATATGTTAATTTTGAAATAAAACCAAACTTACCTGTGCTGGGTAAACCATATGGTAAATTAATACCTGGTATCAGAAAGGCTATAGGAACTATGAACCAAATGGAACTCGCTCAAACTATAAATAATGGCAATATAGTTACTATAAATGTAGATGGAATAGAAATAGAGTTAAATAGCGAAAGGCTACTTGTTACAATGCAAGGTCTTGCAGGATATGCATTCGCTGGAGAAGGTGAAATGGGAGTAGTTTTAGATACTAACATTACTGAAGAATTGAAAGAAGAAGGACACGTAAGAGAAATCTTAAGTAAAATTCAAAACATGAGAAAAGAAAATGGGTTTGAAGTTGCTGATAAGATTAAAATCTTTGTAACTGGAAATGAAATGCTTCAAAATGTAATTGGGAAATTTGAAGAGCAAATCAAAAAAGATACTTTAGCTGTAGAAGTTGTATACTCTGCAGACAGAGAATACAATGAAGTTAAGATAAACGGTGAAGACTTAAAACTTGCTGTAGAAAAAGTGTAATTAATAATTTTAGAAAGTATGTGATATTAGTCACATACTTTCTTTGTTTTTAATGATAAAATATGAATATATTTTATGTAAGGAGAGGGTATATCTTGTTTAGTGAAGAAATTAACAAGGTTTCAATATCAGCTGCAATGAAGTCGAAACTCTTAAAGAAAAGCAAACCCAAGTATCTTATGGCAGCGGCTTTTGCTGGTGTATATGTAGGATTTGGAACTATATTAGCATTTACTATTGGTGGGTTATTGGCAGAAGTTCAGTCCCCGGGAACTAGAATCGTTATGGGAGCTACCTTTGGAATTGCCCTAAGTCTTGTAATAATGGCGGGCTCTGAACTCTTTACAGGGAACAATATGATTATGACCATAGGATCTTTAGAAAAGAAAGTTACCTGGATTGATTCAGTGAATATTTGGATTTATAGTTTTATAGGAAATTTTATAGGTGCAATAGCACTAGCAGCTTTATTTGTAGGTAGTGGTCTTGTAAGAGGGAGTACAGCAGCCTTTATTTTAAAAGTATCACAAGGGAAAATGGCCTTGCCTATTACGGAATTATTTTTAAGAGGTATACTTTGCAACATGCTAGTCTGTTTAGCAATATGGTGCGCTTTTAAATTAAAGGAAGAAACAGCTAAACTCATAATGATATTTTGGTGTCTATTTGCGTTTATAACTATAGGCCTAGAACATAGCATTGCAAATATGACTTTACTTTCAGTAGCACTAATGATTCCTCACACTGCAGCAATTTCAATAGGTGGACTCGTGCACAATTTACTTTGGGTTACATTAGGAAACTTTCTAGGTGGAGCTGTATTTATTGGAGCGGCATATTGGTTTATATCAAAAGATAAATAAAACAACAAAAGTATATATTAAGATAATTGCCTATAGCATAATTAACTAGTGTATGCTTTATTTTTTTTGTAATACGCACAATTTTATTATAGAGATTATTAGTAATGGACTCTGGATACCATTAACAATTATTGAAACTGATTTAATAAAGTGGTAAGATAGACTTGAGATACTTAACACTAGAAGAAATGTTCAAGAAATTTTAAAATTGGGGGGATTTGTATGAATTTTAAAAAATGTATTAGTTTAATGGCATTATTAACATTATGCCTTTTATTTGTAGGCTGTGGTACTTTAACATTAGGAAATGACATTATCATAAACAGTGATGGGTCAGGTAGTTTTGTTGTAAGGCAAGTATCAGAAGGTATCTACAATGAGGATATAGTAAGCACAGAGTCTAATACTGATTTTTTTGGAGGTAGCTATAAAAACAGTAGTAAAAGAGTATACAATGAAGGTGAGAAAACTATTCACGAAATCAAGGTGCCTTTTAAAAGTATAAAAGCATTAAATGATTTGTTTAAAGATGCAACATCTTCCAATATAAGAATACTAGTAGATACAGATAGGGGTCTATTTATAAATAAGTATAACTATCAATTATACCTCCCTGACATACTTACCGTAAATGAAAGTATGAAGTACATAAAAGAATCTGGACAATATGATTATATAGAAGAACAAGGATTAACAGAAGAGGATACAAAAAAATTTATAGGGTCTTCAATAGTTTTTGAAAGCTCATTAACGGTTCCAGGTAAAATCTTAGAAAATAATGGAACAGAAGTAAATGGCAATACAGTCAAATGGAGTGCCTCTTTATATGAAATTAATCCTAGTGCACCTTTAAAATTAACTTATGAAGTGCCAAGCAAGTTAGGGGTATATTTATTAGCTGGAGGTATAATTATCTTAGCTTTGATAGGAATGCTTATATTAGTAATATACAAGAAAAATAAGAAGAATAGCCTAAAAGCATAATTCACAAAAGTATAAGGGGACGTTAAAATGCCACAAATCACTGTCAACCAATTAAAAAATCTTCCTCTGTTTAAAGAAATTCATGATAAGACTTTAAATTTAATAAAAGAGAAGGTCAACGTTAAGAATTTAAAAAAAGGGGAGATTTTATTTTCGGAAAGGCAGAAGGTGGATACCATATATATAGTTCTAGAAGGTAAGGTAACCATGTATAGACTATCAGAAAAAGGTCAAAAAAGAGTTATCTATATTCTAAACAAAGGTGAGATTGTAAATGAGGTAATTTTTGATAATACTACAGCTTCTATTAACTGTGAAGGGTTTGAACACTGTGAAATTGCAAGTATACAAAAAGCAGATTTGATAAATATTATGCAACAGGACTTTAAACTCACAGAGATTATATTGTACTCCATGAGCAAAAAAATTAGAAGATTATATAGACAAATTAAAAACACCGTTCCTACTAAAATGGATAAGAGGGTTGCTGCCAAGCTTTGGAAACTGTCTAAAGACTATGGAGTAGAAACAGAAGAAGGTGTTTTAATAGATGTTAAGATAAGCATAACCTATTTAGCAGATATGCTAGGTAGCTCTAGAGAAACTATTTCAAGAGCAGTAAAAGAACTTGAAAAAATGGATATGCTCAAAATTAAACATAGAAAGTTTATAGTAAATAGAGAAAAATTAAACGGATATTTTAAGAGTGTGTGATGAAAGTCACATACTCTTTTTTTTACTTAAAATAAAATAAATGTAGCTCAGTATAAATTTAATTTTTATAGTGAATTAATTAACAATAATCGACGATTAAGTGAAATTTATTATAGTGGAGGGTGTTACATTTATGGGCTTTAAGTTAAAAATAAAGAAATTTGATGAGTATCTTGAAGACATGCGACGTGAATATAAGGTATATGCACCAGTAAAGCTCAAGGGAAAAGGAACTTTTGCAGATACTGATGCTATTAGGTATGAGGAAATAAAGAGTATAAAAGAAGTAGAGTTTGATTTAAAATCTAGTTTCTCTCCTAAGGAAATAATGCTTCCTATTACTCAAACCTTATTTTATTTTACTGAGGATGAATGCAGAGAACCCAAACAAGAAGAAAAGAAAATACTAATCTTTTTAAGAAGTTGTGATATTCATGCTATGAGGAGACTGGATGAAATATATTTAAGAAATGGAAATGAGGACTATTATTATAAAGGTTTAAGAGACAAAATAAAATTTGTGCTTATAGGTTGCAGCAAAAGCTTTGAGAACTGTTTTTGTGCTTGCATGGGATCAAATAAGACAGAGGATTATGACATGTATACAAGACTTCAAGGTGAGGAGGTTTTTGTAGATTGCAAATCTGAAGAATTAATGAATTACTTTAACAAGGATAAAGCTAAAGCTCTAGAAGTAGAACCTAAATTTGTGTTGGAAAATAAAATAGTAGTTTCTATACCTGAAAACTTAGATCAAAGAGTTTTCAAATCAAAAATGTGGGATGAATATTCTTCAAGGTGTATTGCTTGTGGAAGATGTAATTTTGTCTGTGGTACTTGTGCGTGTTTTACTATGCAAGACATCTTCTATAAAGATAATAAGAATGCAGGAGAGCGAAGACGGGTATGGGCATCTTGTCATGTAGATGGGTTTAGTGATATGGCAGGTGGGCATGGTTTTAGAAAGGATAAGAAGGACAGGATGAGATTTAAAGTTATGCACAAGGTATATGACTTTAAAAAGAGAGCTGGATACCATATGTGCATAGGGTGTGGTAGATGTGATGATATATGTCCCGAATATATATCTTTCTCAAATTGTGTAAATAAATTAAATGAAGCAATGGATGAGGTGAAATAATGGAAAATATATATATGCCTTTTAAATCTAAGATACTTAACATAAAGAAACATACAGAAACGGATTATACTTTTAGAATGGAGTTTAAAGGGGAAGTAAAGCCAGGCCAATTTTTTGAAGTATCCATACCAAAGTTCGGTGAGTCTCCTATATCTGTTAGCGAGATAGGTGAGGGATATATTGATCTTACCATAAGGCGTGTCGGTACAGTTACAGATGTAATTCATAGTTTTTTTGTAGGTGGAACATTGTTTTTAAGAGGACCCTATGGAAATGGCTTCGATGTTAACCTTTATAAGGATAAAGAAATCATTGTAGCTGCAGGGGGAACTGGACTAGCACCTGTAAAGGGAATAGTGGATTATTTTGCAAAGCATCCAAAGGAAAGTAAGAATTTCAATCTTATGACAGGGTTTAAGTCACCAAAAGATATTTTATTTAGAGATGATTTGAAAGTTTGGACTGAGAGCATTAAGGTAACTTTAACTGTAGATAGTGCAGAAGAAGGTTACCCGGGAAATGTAGGGCTAATTACAAAA
>CALJTN010000043.1 GCA_937976175.1 uncultured Clostridiaceae bacterium
CTAGAAGATCAAAAAAGCCATGAAGAACTTTGTATAGAAAAATATACTAATTATGAGAATGCAGCTACTGATAATCAATTAAAGCAAATATGTAATGCCAATGGCCAGGTAGAGAGAGAGCATCTAGACAGTATCAACCAACTACTAAGTGGTAATATACCAGAGATGAGTCAAAATCAAAACCAAAATCAGAACCAAAACCAAAATCCTATGCAAAACACAAGCAATGCAAAGGCAGGAGGAGTTAATTTATCTGACAAGGATATTTGTACTGATTTATTAATGACAGAAAAATATGTTTCAGGCAACTATGATACTGCAATATTTGAGTTTAGAGATACTAGAGTTCGGGATGTGCTAAACCATATACAAAAGGAAGAGCAAAAACACGGAGAAGCTATATTTCAATATATGGAGAGCAAAGGATTGTATAAGGTTCAATAAGGTTTTTTATAGAATAGATATGAACAAGGACAATTTAATTACTAAAGTGTGCATTAATGGATTTAGGTATTTATAATTAATAACACCTAGAAAGTAGGTTATGTTTTCTGGGTGCTTTATTTTTTTAAAACTTAAAGTAACTATTTATATCTTTAAAGCGTCTTATGAATGGAGAGGATTTAAATACAAATTACTAATCTATAAAAATTTATGTATGCTTTAAGTACATTCTTATTAGGTGGTGATTCACTGATTTTCACAAGAGTGGGAGGTAGAATACTATATGAAAAAAAATATTTGTGCTATATTGGCTATTGTTGTTACATTTACGTTAATGACTGCATGTACTAAGGGTATAACACCCAATAATGCTACTCCAGGGAGCCCGGAAAATTCTCAGCCTAAAGATAGTGACCCAAAGGGGGCTGTGGATACAGCTAAGATAGAGACTTATTATCCTTTTGAAAAAAGTGTAAAGTATATGTATGCAGGAGAAGGCAATGAATACGCAACTTATTCTGTCTATGTAGACTATTTAACAGAAAGTCGTCAGCAGATTAGAGTTAATAACGGTGGTACAGAGATGGTAAAAGTGCTTGAAAACAAGAATGGAGAATTAAGACTTATATACGCTAGAGGGGAGGCTTATTACAGAGAAAATTTCACTTCTAAAGTTAATGATAAACCTGAGATTTTGTTGAAGGAACCTTTTACAAAGGGCAGTTCTTGGAAATCGTTAGATGGCAGTACAAGGACTATAACCAGTGTTAAAGCTTCTGTAACTACTGCGTTAGGTGCTTACGAATGTATAGAGGTTACAACAGAGAGTAAGGATAGCACAGTAAGGGATTATTACGCAGCTAATATTGGATTGGTTAAAACCATATTCACATCTAATGGTATGGAGGTAAGTTCTTCTTTAAGTAAGCTAGAGAAAAATGCTCCACTTGTTCAAAAAGTTAAATTTTATTATCCAAATGTAAACGACAGTATTAACTATACAATAAATAAAGAGCTTTCTTTTGATACAAATGATGTAACTAAAGTAATATTTCAGGAAAATTTCAAGGAGGCACCCAATCAAAATGTAGGAACACTAATTGGTCCTAATACAAAAATAAAAAGTCTTTACTTGAACGAAGATAACATGGTGTACCTGGATTTTTCAAAAGAATTTACAGATGAAATGAATGTTGGGGCTGGTTATGAGGCACAGATACTCCAATGCATTACTAACACAGTAGGCGACTATTATATGGTAGAAAAGGTTTATATAACAGTTGAAGGTGAACCTTATAGTTCTGGTCATATTTTAATGAAAAAAGGGGAAGCCTTTATTGTAGATTATAAAAGTGTTAAATGATTATAAAGAAGTTAAGGGGATTACATTTTAGTAATCCCCTTTTTATTTTACATTACATATTTACAAAGTATGATATATAATGTAAAATTCTATGTAGGTATTTAGTAAAATTTAGTAAAGGGGGGAATAATTATGGAGGATTTACAGGTAATACATGAACGGAACAAACTTTTAGTGAAATTATTTAGTTTTTCAGCAGCAATCTTTATTATTTTATGCATTTCTACTAACAAACCAGTAGCTATATTATGGATTGCAATTATTGCTGGTGGTGGGTTTTCAATTTTATTATCAATACTAGTTATAAAGAAGGTCTTCATAAAAAATATTATGTACATTGTGACAGTAGGAATAATAACCGTATCTTTTTTAATGATGGTGACAAATCCAGATATTACATCATACTTAATGGTATACTATTCTTTATTCTTGGTTGCTTTGTATCAAAAGAGTGGACCTATAATTTTAACTGGGGTAAGCGGAATTATATTTACAAATTATTTTTATTTTAATTACAAAGATCAGATGTTTCCTACTAATGGCATCTCAGGTCTTACTACCTTCAATCTATTTTTAATTTTAGGGACAACCTATTTAGTTTTTCAAAGCAATTTTAGTGAAAATTTAAGAAAACAAGAAAAAGAAAATAGAGTGAAGGCTGATAAAGCTGCAGAAGAAATTGAGGGTATATTAGGTAATGTAAAAAAATCTGTTAATATGCTAAGAGAACTTAGTACGGACTTGAAGAGCAACATAAATGTAACAGGGGAGATATCTAAAGATATAACCTCAATATTTTCTAATATAAACTCATGTATAGAGTCTGAAGCTGTAAGTATACAGGAAGTTTCTGTCTCTATGGAAACAAGCAATAATAATGTGATGGAAGTAGCAAAAGCTGCTGGTGCCTTTAGTGATTATTCTAATGGAACTGTTGAGTTAGTGAATAAAGGTAGTGTGTTCATTTCAACTTTAGCAGAAGAAATCGATAATGTAGGAAATACTATAGGGCAAACGGTTTCCCTAATGGACGAATTAAGCAATGAAACGCAACTTGTGGGTGAAATTTTAGACACAATTAATAGCATTGCAGAACAAACTAATCTTTTAGCGCTTAATGCTGCAATAGAAGCAGCTAGAGCAGGTGAACATGGTAAAGGCTTTACAGTTGTTGCAGATGAGGTGAGAAAATTAGCTGAGGATTCAAGACAATCTACAGGTAAAATTTCTGCCATATTAGAACGAATTCAGCACAAAACAAATAACGTTTCTATGCAAATCACTTCAGTTAAAACTGCAGTAGAAAGCAGTGGTACGTCAACAATTAAGGTGGAAAAAGTATTTGAGGAAATAACTTATAACACTAAAAATGTGGTAGCGGAATTTGGAAAGATTAATGAAATGATACGTAAACTGGGCAAGGCTTCAAAAGTAGTTATATCTGTAATGGAAACAATATCTTCGTCAACAGAGGAAAATACATCTTCTGTTCAGGAAACTTTAAATAAGGTTGAGGAGCAGAATCGAAGAATAAACAGTATTGTTAGTAATTTTAATAATCTAGATAAGTTAGCTATTACCTTAGAGAAGATAATAGAATAAAATATAACCCTAAGGCCATCTTAGGGTTATATTTTATTTTATAAAACTTTAATTTTATAGAGTGCGGGTTTTTAATAAAAATTTCAAATAGTGGTTAACTGTCTCCCGTTGTTGTGTTAATATTAAAGAGATAGTACGTTTTTAATTAAGGAGAATAAAAATGGGAAACAGTCAATTGATCAATCAAGTTATGGTATTATTTATTATTATGGTGGTAGGGTTTTACGCCAAGAAAAGGGGATTTCTTAATAATGTAGTGGATAAAGGCCTGTCGGAATTACTAATAAATATAACTTTGCCATTAATGATAATTACATCTTTTAATATTAAATATGAAGCAGAGATGGTTAGTAATGCTCAAAAGATTTTGCTATATTCTTTTTTTATACATACAAGTTTAATACTTATTAGTAAGATGTTTTTCTTTAAGTTTCAAAGAAGTAAACAACAGGTATTTAGGTTTATAACAATTTTTTGTAATGTAGGCTTTATGGGTTATCCAGTGCTTGAAAGTATTTATGGAGGAATGGGTGTTTTTTATGCAGCCATATTCAATATTCCTTTTAATCTTCTAGTGTGGACTATCGGAGTAACGCTATTCACAGGAGAACGGGATTTAAAATCCATGAGGAAAGCAATAGCAAACCCCGCACTTATAGCAGTAATTATCGGTGTGATTTTATTTGTGTTTTCAATAAGATTACCTTTACCTATTGAAACTTCCTTTAAATTGGTAGGTGCTACTACAACACCAATATCTATGATTATTATTGGTTCCATGTTAGCAGAATTACAATTGAAAAATATTTTTTCTGATCTTTCTATATATTATGCTACAGTAGTTAGACTTTTAATAGTTCCAATGATTATTTACGTAGTATTAAAGTTTTTCAAGGTAGATGAATTTTTACTAAACATATGTGTTATATTACAGGCTATGCCAGCAGCGGTAACCACGGCAATAATTGCTGAAAAATACGGCGGTGACGCTCTGCTAGCATCGCAGTGCGTATTTATAACTACAATAATTTCTGTAATAACTATACCCATAGTAATATTATTTTTATAAAATAAGTGTATTAATAAGTGTACAAGTATGTATACTAGATATGACAAGGAGGTATTATATATGAAGATTAATTTTACGGAACATTTAGAAAGAGGTATGCAGTTTTTACATACTCAAGGAGCATTTTTAACAGTGAAGTCTGGAGAGAAAATTAATACCATGACTATAAGCTGGGGGAATGTAGGTTATGAATGGAATAGACCTATATTTACGGTGTTAGTAAGAAAATCAAGGTATACCTTTGATTTAATGGAGAACTCAGATAATTTCACTGTGAGTATACCTTTAAACAAAGATTTAAAGAGTGCCTTGATGTTATGTGGAAGTAAATCAGGAAGAGACATTAATAAATTTAAGGAGTGCAATTTAACCCTAGAGAGTAGCAAAAAAGTGGATACTCCAATAATTGGCGAATGTGAACTTCATTACGAGTGCAAAATTGTATATAAACAAGAGATGAACCCAGAGCTACTTTCAAAAGACATCCTAGAAAGTTCTTATGAAGATGGAGATTTCCATACTTTATACTATGGACAAATAGTAGAAACCTACATTAAATAGAGAAAATTTTACAGAGGTGATCATAATATAAATAAAATTAAGATAAGCTTTATACATAGTATTTAAAGGTTATCTTAATTATTAGCTAAATACAATTATATTAATAGAAGAATGGTACACTAAAATAGTGTACTATTTTTTGTGATAATTGTAGAAATCATACATCGAAAAGAGTTTTCTTCATATTTTTATATTTGGTAGTATAATAATCTCTTTTTAGAGCGATTCTATTTAGTGCATAAGCTAGTGTGTCAATTTCTGAATAAGTGTTATATAGTCCAAAACTGATTCTGACCATTCCAGGATGATATAAATCAGGATTTGATATGCGCTTACTCACAAATTCGCTTGAAATATTTAATAACTTAACAAGATAGGGATGGGCACAAAAACATCCACTCCTTACAGAAATTCCCCATTCATAGGAAAGAATTTTTGCAACTAAAGCATGATGCATCCCTTCAATATTAAAGGGAATAATACTAACTCTGTCAATTTCTTTAGAGCTGTCACAATAAATTTTTATATTTGGAATATTTTTAATTTGCTTAATAGCATAGAGTGTTAAATTTCTTTCCATGTGCTCTACTTTACTCATGCCAATCTTATTTAAGGTCTTAATGGCGGATGCTAGAGCTATAGAACCTATGACGTTGGGGGAGCCAGCCTCATGCCTCTCTGGAGAATTATTCCACTTTATAAAATCATGAGTAACAATATCCACGGTTCCACCGCCTACTATATCAGGATCACATTTATCTAAGAAATTTTTAGGCCCAATCAGTACTCCAGCGCCAAAGGGAGCATACATTTTATGAGCAGAGAAGATTAAAAAATCGATATTATATTCTGGGTTACCATTGCTCATAATAAAAGGAGAGTGTGGGATTAGTTGTGCGCCATCCACAAGTAATTTTGAACCAAATTTATGGACTAGTTTAGCTATAGCATAAATAGGATTTTTATAGCCAGTTACATTTGAGGCACCTGTAATTGTGACTAGTTCTACATAATTATTATATTTATTTAACTTAGCTTCTAAATCTTCTAAGGATAGTCTTCCAGTTGCATCTATAGATATATAATCTATAATAAATTTGTCTCGCCAAGGTAAGTCGTTGGAGTGATGCTCCATATCTGTTGTGAGGATAACATTTTTTTTGTAGGGATTGCATAATAAATTGGAAAGCTTATTAAAGGCTTCTGTGGAATTTTTAACATAAATCACTGTATTATTAAAATCAGCATTAACGAATTTGCTGACAATATTTCTAGAGTCTTCATATAATTTGGTAGTTAATTGAGACTTATATCCTTCACCACGATGAATGGAGGAATACCAGGGAGCAAATCTTGACACATCTTCCATAACAGATTTAAAAGGTGGTGTAGTTGCTGCATTATCAAAATTTATTGCAGTAACTCTTTTTCCAGATATAAGAGGTACCTTTTTATTTAC
>CALJTN010000044.1 GCA_937976175.1 uncultured Clostridiaceae bacterium
ATCCTTGTTAGCGGTTCAATATATACCAACAGGGGTGGCATCCACAATTTCTTCAATTTCACGTATTTTGATTATACCAATTTCTATAATTATTTTTAAAGAAAAGGTATCAGCAAAAGAGATTTTAGGAGCCACTATAACAATAGGTGGAGTTGCATTGCTGTTTATGTAAGGATAGTGGCATAGATTTATAAAACCATATTATTGAAATTTAAGAACGCCTATGCAATGGCGTTTTTTTATATTATAGAAAGTTTAAGAATTTATAAATAGTATAAGGGCATTTGGAAAGCAAATGTAATAATTTAACATTAAATAACACAAAATAAGGAATATTGATGATATAATTAACTTATACTTTACTAATAATGAAATTAATACTTTAGTCAAAGGACGAGTAGTTTGTAATTAGGTTCGTGAAAAAATTAGAAATATTGGAAAGGGGTTGGAGCTATGACAATTAATTATGCTCACAGAGGTGCAAGTGCATATTTCCCAGAAAATACAATGCTTTCATTTGAAAAGGCTTTAGAAATGGGATGTACAGGCATAGAGACAGACGTGCAGCTAACAAAGGACGGCGTACTAGTGCTTATTCATGATGAAATGGTGAATAGGACAACTAATGGACAGGGTCTGGTAAAGGACTATAATTATAGCGAGTTAAATAAGTTGGATGCGGGGTCTTGGATGGGTGAAGAATTTGCAGGGATTAAAATTCCTACAGTTGAGCAGCTGATTTACTTAACTTTGGGTAAAGATATTATGCTTAACTTTGAAATTAAAAGTGGAATAGTAATGTATGAAGATATTGAGCAAAAACTTATTGATTTGATTTATAAGCATAAAATAAAGCATAAAGTTATTATATCTAGTTTTAATCATTATTCTATAGCTAAGTGCAATAAAATATCCAAGGAAATTAATACAGGAGTGCTATATATGGAAGGGCTTTATAAACCATATAATTATGCAAAAACTGTAGGTGCAAACGCCATTCATCCACACTTTTATGCAGTAAATGAGGAGGTAGTAAAAGAGGCTAAAAAACACAAAATTAAGGTGAATGTATTTACTGTGGATGATGAAGCGTATATGAGATCCTTATTAAGCTTGAAGGTTGATGGTATTGTCACTAATTATCCAGACAAGCTCCATAGAATTATGGAAGACGGTATTTAATAACTGTTATCTACCTAAGCGCAGTGCAAAGAACAAAACCATTGATAATGTTTTTGTGCCCCAGAGCATCACAAGGAGGCTATTATGAAAAAACTGAATTACAAGAAAGTTTTTTTACTGGGAATAGGATTTTTTGCAATTAGTATAACTTGGTCTATATACAATGCTTTTGTCCCTAAAATATTGAGTAATTTTATAAATAGTACAACAATAATAGGATTTATTATGACCATTGATAATTATTTTGCACTATTTCTGCAGCCCGCAGTTGGAATAATGAGTGATAAGGTTGACACAAAGTATGGAAAAAGAATGCCTTTTATAATGATAGGTATGCCACTAGCTGTAGTGTTTATAATACTCATGGCAAATTATAAAAATTTACCTATGTTAATAACTTTCATAGTACTTATGAACCTTTCTATGAGTATTTTTAGATCACCGGTTGTAGCCTTAATGCCTGATATAACTGCAAAGGAAAATAGAAGCAAGGCAAATAGCATAATAAATTTAATGGGTGGAATAGGAGCAGTTATAGCTTATGTTGTAGGATCTAAACTATGGGATGTAGATGAAAAGTTCCCCTTTTATCTAGCGGCAATATTAATGTTTTTTTCCTTTATTTTGCTTTTTAATTCTATAAAAGAGAGGCGAGATGTAGCACAATATGAAAAGGATGAAGATGCAAATAAAGGGTTTATTCAAAGTATACAGCAAGCTGTAAAAAATAAGAACGTGCTTTTTTTACTATTGGCTATATGTAGCTGGTTTATAGGTTTTGGAGGAATTGAGACATTATTTACTCTGTATGGTGAAAAATATTTAGGTATAAAGACAAGTGCAGCGGCATTTTCATTTACCTTCATTTCCATTGCCTTCTTGGTGTCTGCAATTCCAGCTGGACTACTAGGAACTAAATTTGGAAAGAAAAAAACAATTACAGCGGGTATAGCAGGTATTGTTCTGAGCTTTTTAATTATAGCTTTTATGAAGAATATTATATATATAAGAGGAATGTTTTTAATATGTGGATTTTTCTGGGCTCTAATTAATATAAATTCCTACCCCTTTGTTACGGATATGGCGGCAAAAGGAAAGATTGGCACATTTACTGGGCTCTATTATCTCACAGCCTCTGTAGCAGCTATAGTATCTCCTCCACTTTTAGGCCTTATAGTAGATTTATTAGGATATAAATATATGTTCTTTTATGGAGCTATATTTTTCCTTTTAGCAATAATATTTATTAATAAGGTAAAAGTTGAAGGTGCAGATTAGATAAAATAAGAAGGTGCAGATTAGATAAAATAAGTGTTGACTATAAATTTAATCTCTGATACAATTAGGAAAATTTATTAAAACAAGTATTAGGAATATTTTAAAAAATGGAGGAATTAATTATGGATCAAATCATTAGAAAGGAAACAGCAGTACAATTTTATTTTAGCTTTTATTTTAACTGGGGCTTTTATTTTAGCGCTGGGTATTTGCTTTGTAAAAAAGTATGGCTTTTTCTTTCTAATGAGTGGTATAGAAAATTACGAGTTTTAATGCAGGTTAACTTGACGTATGCTGCAAGTTAAAAGAAAAGGTGCAGAATTAATCGTAAGAGGACTCATTAATGAGTTCTCTTTTTTTTATACAAAAAAGCAGGTAAATATCTTAAAGGAGGAATTAATAATGATAATTATAATGAACCCAAAGGCATCAGAGGCAGAAATTGAGAGAATAAAAAGAAAGCTTGAATCACTAGGTTGTACTGTTCAACGAATCCAAGGAGAGATGCAAAGCGTATTTGGGTTAATAGGGGATACTAGCAGAATTGATCCAATTCAACTTGAGGCAAATGCAAGTGTGGAAAAAGTATTACGAGTAAGAGAACCTTTTAAAAGAGCAAACCGAATTTTCCATCCCCTAGATACAGTTATAAATATTGAAAATAACCTTGTTGGTGGAAATAAGATTGCAATTATGGCTGGCCCCTGCTCTGTAGAAAGTGAAGAACAGATTATCAGTATAGCCGAAAGTGTAAAAAAATCAGGGGCTACCTTTTTAAGAGGTGGTGCATACAAACCAAGAACCTCTCCATATAGCTTTCAAGGCATGCAAGAAGAGGGACTTAGATTACTACGATTAGCAAAAGAAAAAACAGGACTTCCAATTGTAACAGAACTTATGGCTGTTAGTGCAATAGATAAAGTAGCAGAATACGCAGATGTAATACAGATCGGTGCAAGAAATATGCAGAATTTCGATTTGCTAAAAGAAGTAGGAAAACTAAATAAGCCTATACTTTTAAAAAGAGGTTTATGTGCCACTATAGAAGAATTTCTTATGTCAGCGGAATATATAATGGCTGAGGGAAATGAACAAGTAATTCTTTGTGAAAGGGGAATTCGAACTTTTGAAACCTACACAAGAAATACTTTAGATTTAAGTGTCATACCTGCTATAAAGAAATTGAGTCATCTTCCAATTATTGTAGATCCAAGCCATGCTGCAGGAATGTGGTGGATGGTAGAACCTCTTTCAAAGGCTGCCATTGCAGTTGGTGCAGATGGGTTAATGATTGAAGTTCATAATGATCCTGAAAATGCAATGTGTGATGGTGCACAATCTATTAAACCAGAACGTTTCCATTCCCTAGTCAAATCATTAAGGGAAATTGCAAAGATAGATGGCAAAATTATAGAATAAGTTGAGGTGAAAGCGAGTGGAAGATTTAGACTTTAACATAACGGTAGTAGGCCTTGGTCTTATAGGCGGATCCTTTGCTATGGCTTTAAGGGGACTAAAGCCTAAAAAGCTATGGGGAATAGACTTAGATGAAGCGGTCATTGAAACAGCAGAAGCCATGGGCATTATTGATAAAGGGTATACTAATGCTGAAATTCCATTAAAAGATTCAGATATAGTGATTTTAGCATTATATCCAAACCTTACAGAAAGCTTTATTAGGGAGAATAACAAGTATTTTAAATCTGGAGCAATTATAACGGATACAGCAGGAATTAAAGGAGAATTGGTGAAAAGTATAAATGCCTTTATTAGAGAAGATGTTGATTTCATTGGTGGACATCCTATGGCAGGAAAAGAAAAAAACGGATTTGCTTTTGCTACAAAAGATATATTTGAAAATGCAAATTATATATTTACCCCTACTGAAAGGAACAAAGAAGAAAATATTATTCTTTTAGAAGACATTATGAGAAAAATAGGTTGTAAAAATGTAGTTAGAACTACCCCTAAAGAGCATGATGAAATAATAGCTTATACAAGTCATCTTCCCCATATTTTAGCTGTAGCTTTAGTAAATAGTGATCTAAAGGGAGCAGAAACATCTTTATTCATTGCAGGAGGATTTAAAGATGTTACAAGAATTGCAGATGCAAATCCTTGTTTATGGGCAGAACTATTAAATTCCAACAATGAAAATATAATAAAAAGCATTGATAGCTTTGAAGAAAAGATAAAAGTGATAAAAAATGCTATAATAGAAAAAAATAGTGATATCATAAAAAGTGAGTTTGAAAGAGCAGGGCGGAGGCGAAAGGAGCTAGCGTGATGTATAGCATAATGGTAAATCTTCCACAAAAGCAGTATCCCATATACATAGATAGCGGGCTAATAGAAAACATAGGAAGAGAAATAAAGAAAATATATGACAATAAAAAAGTAGTCATTATAACAGATTCAAATGTAGAAGCGTTATATGGCAAAAACATAGAAGATAGTTTAATAAAAGAAAATTTTATGGTAAAGAAAATTATAATAAAGCCAGGAGAAAAAAGTAAATCTTTTGAAGCCTTACAGGAGATTTGTGAGGAAATTTTAGAGTTTGGGTTAAGTAGAAGCGATTTAATTATTGCCTTTGGCGGTGGGGTAGTTGGTGATTTAGGCGGGTTTGCTGCATCTATACTTTTAAGAGGCATTCCTTTTATACAAATTCCTACTACACTGCTTGCTCAAATTGATAGCAGTGTAGGTGGAAAAGTGGCTATAAACTCTCGCAAAGGGAAAAACTTAATAGGAAGTTTTTATCAGCCAGAAGCAGTATTTATAGATCCAGAATTATTAAAAACCTTAAATGAGAGAGTCTTTAATGATGGCATGGCTGAGGTAATAAAATATGGCGCCATTAAAGATGAAAGGCTATTTCATAACCTTTTACAGTATAAAGATAAGGAAGAGTTAATGAACAATATAGAAGAAATTATTTACACTTGCTGCAGTATTAAAAAAGATGTTGTGGAAGTGGATGAAAAAGATTTAGGAGAGCGGATGCTCCTTAACTTTGGGCATACCGTAGGCCATGGTATAGAAAAAATCTTTAATTATGAAAAATTCACCCATGGAGAAGCCGTTGCTATGGGCATGATGGCAATTACGAAAAATAGTGAAACACAGGGAATTACAGAGGGTGGAACTTTAGAACTGCTTAGAAAAATCATTAACAAATATGACCTTCCAAGTGATTTGCCATCTATGGATAAACAAGAGTTACTGAAAGCAGTTTCAATGGATAAAAAAAGCAGTAATAAAAGTTTAAACATAATTGTACTTGAAAAAATAGGATGTAGTTTAATAAAGAAAATAGAGAATGAAGATATAGATAAGTATATTGAGCCTTAGTAAAATATGGAGGGGGCATAGCAAAATGAATAATATTAAAATAATTCCAGGGAGTTTGCAGGGAAAGATTAAAGTTCCCTCATCTAAAAGTCTATGTCATAGAGCTATAATAGCTGCGGGGCTTTCTCATGAAATCTGCAATATAGAAAATGTAGTGTTCTCTGAGGACATTTTAGCTACCTGTAATGCAATGAGAAATCTAGGGGTGTTAGTATCGCAGGGAAAAGATATAGTAACCATAAAAGGAGAAAATTTTTCAAAGGAGATTAATAATAAGATTGATTGCTTAGAATCCGGTTCTACTTTGAGGTTTTTAATTCCCATTGCCCTGTTAACAGGGAAAGAGGTTACGTTTACCGGTAAAGGAAGATTGGCAGAGAGGCCACTTACCCCTTATTATAAAATTTTTGAAGAGCAAAAGATTAAGTATAGTTGTAAGGGCGAATTGCCGCTTACCCTTGAGGGAAAATTAAAGCCTGGTGAGTATGAAATTCCAGGAGATGTTAGTTCTCAGTTTATAACTGGCTTATTATTTGCTCTTCCACTTTTAGGTGAAGATTCTAAGATCATTGTAACTACTGAGCTAGAGTCAAAAGGATATGTGGATTTAACTATAGATATACTTAATAAATTTTCTGTGAAAATCGAGAATCAAGAATATAAGACATTTACCATTAAAGGTAATCAAAGGTATACAGCCAGCAACTATAGAGTAGAAGGAGATTTTTCTCAAGCAGCGTTTTGGCTTGTGGCAGGACTACTAAGAGGAGAAGTCCAATGCGAGGATATGAACATTAATTCTCTTCAAGGAGATAGAGTAATTATAGATATCATTCAGGAAATGGGGGGCCATGTATCTTTAGATGGTGATAAAATTAAAGTAAAAAAATCTAAGACACAAGGAACAACAATGGATGCATCCAATTGCCCTGACCTTGTTCCAATACTTGCAGTTTTAGCTTCCTTAAGTGAAGGCACTACGAAAATAATAAATGCAGGAAGACTCCGTATTAAAGAATCTGATAGGCTAAAGGCAATGGCTGTAGAATTAACAAAATTAGGTGCAGATATAGTGGAAACAGAGGATGGTCTAATTATTCATGGAAAAGAAACTTTAAAAGGCGGCATAGTTGACAGCTGGAATGATCATCGAATTGCTATGGCACTATCCATAGCATCTATTAGATGCACAGAACCAGTAATACTTACGGATAGCGCCACAGTAAGCAAATCATATCCTGAATTTTATAGGGATTTCAGCGCGTTAGGAGGAAAAGTAAGTGAGTGGAGTTTGGGGGAAACATATTAAATTTTCTATGTTTGGTGAATCACATGGAAAGGGAATAGGCATTAGTATAGATGGGTTACCACCTGGTATAGTGCTTGATTTAGAGGCAATTACC
>CALJTN010000045.1 GCA_937976175.1 uncultured Clostridiaceae bacterium
TGAATTATAATGGAATAGTATATAACGAAATGAAAGGTAATTATTCATCTCCACAGGTAATACTATCAAATGCTATTAACCAATCACTGTTTAGTGACAACTCATACAGCTATGAATCAGGTGGCAATCCAGATAATATTCCGGATTTAACTTATGATAAATTCATAGAAACCTATAAAAAATATTATGTTCCATCAAACAGTTCTATATATTTATATGGAAAACTTAATATTGAAAATACCTTAAAATTTATGAATGATAATTATCTAAGCAAACTCGAAAAAGGAGATGTGGATACTGCAATTAAATTGCAGAAACCTTATGAAAGAAGGGTTGAAAAAACAGCACTATATCCAGTAGCTAAAGATGCAAATACAGAAAATATGACTTACTTAACATCTAACTATATGATAGATAAGGTAACAGACGTAGAAAATATTTTAGGTTTTCAAATTTTGCAAGCAATCCTTTTAAACACTGAAGCATCACCACTAAGAAAGGCTTTACTAAGTAGTGGTATTGGAGCTAATGCTTATGCAAGTTTTAATCCATCAATTAAACAACCTATCTTCAGCGTAATTGTTACTAATGCAAATGAATCAGAAAAGTATAAATTTAAAAATGCTATTGAGGATGAGCTAAGGAATGTAGTAAAATACGGTTTTGATGAAGAACTGGTAAATTCAGTAGTCACTGCTGTAGAATTTAGCTTGCGTACTCAAAATTCAGATGCTAATAGAGGCATGAATTACATGGCTAATGCCTTAAGCTGTTGGAATTATGATTTAAGCCCTACAGAGTATTTAGAAATAACTCCTGCACTTAACAGAATAAAATCTAAAGTAGCTGATGGGTACTTTGAGAAACTAGTACAAAAATATTTATTAGACAATAAGCATAGTTCATTAGTTGTGTTAAAGCCTTCAGCGGGCTTAAATGAAAAGAAAGAAGAAGCATTAAAAAATAAACTTGCAGCTTATAAAGCATCACTATCAGAAAGTGAACTTGCAAAAATTATAAATGACACAGGAGAACTAAAAACCTGGCAGAATACAGAGGATTCAAAAGAGAATGTATCAAAGGTACCAACACTTACCCGTAAGGATCTGAATCCAGAAGCAGAAGCAATTCCAACCATAGAAAAATTGGAACGTGGTATAAAGGTTATAAGTCATCCTATATTTACTGATGGTATTACTTATTCTAATTTGTACTTTGACAGTTCTAAGGTGCCTCAAGAGAAAATATTATATTTAAAATTACTTGCTAATATTTTAGGAAACGTTAGCACTGAGAAATATGATATTATGCAGCTATCAAATAGAATATTAAAGGATACTGGAGGAATTAGCTTTAATTCAACATCATTCAAAAATGATACTGATAGTAATAAATATGTTCCTAAAATGAGTATCTCAGTAAGTTCCCTTAATAACAATTTACCAAAAGCCTTGGAACTTTTAGAGGAAATAATGAATCATAGTAGATTTGATGATAAGAGTCGTATGAAGGATTTAATTAAAATGTTAAGAGTAAATTATGAAGCTATGTTTGTTAATCAAGGAAACAGACTTGCAATAGAACGTACCTTATCTTACTTGTCAGATAGTGGTAAGTACAATGATTTGGATTATTTACCTTATTATGATTTCATTTGTGATTTAGAAAGTAATTTTGATGTTAGATTTGATGAAATGGTAAAAACTTTAAATGAGGTTAAAGATATTGTATTTAATAAGGATGGTTTAGTTGTAAGTTACACTGGAGATGAAAAATATTATACTGACTTTATTGACAATTTTAATAGCTTTGTAGAAAAAATTAAGGATGAAAAATTTCCAAAGCAGCAATACAAATTTGATTTTTCAAATAAAAATGAGGCTTTTGTCATTCCATCTCAAGTACAATATGTGGTTAAAGCTGGAAGTCTTAAAGAGGCTGGATATAACTATAGTGGAAAGATGAAGGTTCTTGAAAACATTTTAAATAGTGATTATTTATGGCAAGAACTTAGGGTAAAAGCTGGAGCTTATGGTGGAGCTATGAGCTTTACAAAAAATGAGGTGTTATTCTATTCCTACCGTGATCCAAATTTAAAGGAAACCTTAGATGTCTTTGATGGGGCTGTAGCATTTTTAAGAAACTTTAAGGCGGATGAAAAAGAAATGACTAACTATATAATAGGAACAATAGGAAGTATGGATTATTTAACAGGACCTTATTATAAAGGTATAATAGCAGACAACATGTACTTTACAGGTACCACCCAAGAGGATATTCAAAAGATAAGAGATGAAGTATTGTCTACTACTGCTGAAGATATAAGAAACTTTGCAGATGTAATAGAAGTTGTAATAAAACAGAACGTACACTGTATCGTTGGAGGAGAAACCAAAGTAAATGAAAATAAAGACTTATTTGATAGGATTATAGCACCTATCAGAAATGCTAAATAGTTATGCTTATGTAATTGCTAGAAGGGAAAAAATCCAGTGAAACAACGCTGGATTTTTTTGTGCATTTACACGAAAAATAACTGTGCAAATTTTATATTCTTTCTGCGTTTATGGTATAATTAAAAGATTATAAAATAAAAAGAATTAGGGAGAAATTATGCTTAAAGAAGATGTGGTGCTACAAATATTTAATGAAGGAACCAGTGGTAAAAATCATGCTAAAGGTCAAAGGGTCTTAAATAATGATTTAGTTTCTTCTGTAGATATTATGAGTGAAGATAAATTAATATGTATAGAGGGTAATGTGATTTCAGAGAAGCTTTTTAATGAATACCACACAAGAATTGAGATGGACGTAGCTAGAAGAAGTATTTTTTCTACTTCCTGTAGTTGCTCTGATTTTGAAAATAATGAGTTTAAAAAAGAAAATTATTGCTGTAAACACCTTGTGGCAACTTTTTATAGTGCCTTAGAGGATTTAGCTAGTCACCCTCTTTTAAGAGAAGAGGAGGCTATAGAGAAAGATGCATTTAAAAATAAAAATAGTGTGCTATCTATGCTTTTAGGAGATGAGAAACATAAGGATGAAATTAAGATAGAGGTGTACATAAATAAAAATCAGTGGAGTGATAATCTTACAGCAGAGTTTAAAATAGGCTTAAGTTCTATGGCGGGAAATAACCTTTATATTTTAAAGGATATTAATCATTTTTTAGCAGCCTATTATAATAATATTCCTATAAATTATAGCAAATACTTCACTTTTAATAGATCCAATCAAAGACTTAGCACAAAGGATAAAAGGCTTATAGATTTTATTGAAATGTTAAAGACCATGGAAGGAACTCAAAGGTATGTTAATAGAAGTGAAGAACGGCATATAGATGGAAAATATATAAACATTCCTAAGTATTTGACTAGGGAGTTTTTTGAAATTATAACTAAGCATAGGGTATATTTGAATGAGGGTTTTTTTTATAGACCTGTGGATACAGAAATCTTATATGAGGCACCAACTTTAGATTTTGATTTGAAAATAATAAAAGATAATTATGTGCTTAAGTCACCAGGTGGAATGCCCATGGCTTTAGGCTCTAAGAATGATGTTTTCTTGTATGGTAGCACCATATACCTTCCGCAATATGAGTTTTGTTATAAGATAAGTCCTTACCTTCAAGTTTTTAATGAGGCAAGGGTAGTGACTATGTCTACCCTTGAGGAGGAGAAAGTATTAAGAAATCTTATTCCAGACCTTAACCTTTTGTCACCAAGTGTTACCTTATCTAGATCTATAAAAGATAAAGTAATAATGGATAAGTGCCAGTTCAGTTTCTATTTTGATCAAGAAGGCAGAGATATTACTTTAACCTTAAAGGTAAGATACGGAACTTTTGAATTTAATATTTTTGAGGATTGCACAGAAAAAATCATATATAGGGATTCTAAAAAAGAAGCGCAGGTAACTGGAACTCTGAAAGGTTTAGGTTTTCAGGAAATAAAGAATAAGTTTTATTTTTTAAAGGGAGAAGACTATATATTTAAATTCTTTAAAAGTGATATAGAAAGACTTCAAGAAATAGGAGAAGTATATTACTCTCAAAACTTTAAAGGTATAAAATCTTTGGGTACTAAGGGTATTACTGGAGACATTAAAAGTGGAAAGTATGACTACTTTGAGATGGATTTTAAGATAGGTGATATTCACCCACAGGAAACTACCAATATATTAAGGGCTTTTAGAAGCAACCTTAAATACTATAAGCTGAAAAATGGCGAGTATCTCGATTTAGAAGAATTAGAGCTTAATAAATTCTTGAAGCTTTTAGATGTGATGGCAACGTCGGATAGCGTTAACAACCATATTGAAATATCTAAAAGTAAAGGTGCTTTCCTAGATAGTTATTTAGAGGAAAATAACCTTAGATATATAAAAGGAAAAAAAGAGTTAAAAGAAGTAAGAGATAAGCTTAAGAATATAGATAAATTAAACTTTAAAGAACCCGCTGATTTGAAGGGACAATTAAGAGAGTATCAAAAAATTGGATATAATTGGTTTAAAACCTTAGATTATTTAGGTTTTGGTGGAATACTTGGAGATGAGATGGGTCTTGGTAAAACTCTTCAGGCTATCACTTTCATATTGTCTAATAAGGGAAGTAAGACATTGATTGTAGCACCTACCTCTTTAATATATAACTGGATAAGTGAGTTTGAGAAGTTTGCACCTGCATTAAAGGTTGTTGCTGTTAATGGGTCAAAGGAAGAAAGAGAAGAGATAACAAAGAGTTTAGAAAATTATGATGTGCTTATAACTACCTATAACCTTCTAAAGAGAGATTTAGAAAGTTATAACAATATAGAGTTCGATTATTGTATATTAGATGAAGCTCAAAATATTAAGAATGCAAACTCTCAAAACGCAACAGCTGTAAAAGAGATAAAAGCAAGGACAAGATTTGCACTATCTGGTACACCAATAGAGAATTCACTTATGGAACTATGGTCTATATTTGATTTTATAATGCCAGGATATCTATATGATGAAAAGAGATTTAGTGTAAGGTACCACAAAAAGCTTAGGGAGTGTCCTGAAGTTTTAGGGGATTTAAATAGACTTATAAAACCATTTATCCTAAGACGAAGAAAAAAAGATGTCTTAAAGGAATTACCTGATAAAATAGAAAAAACATTAATGGTGACCTTAGAGGAAGAGCAGAAGAAAATTTATAAAACCTATGCAAACCATGTAATGGAACTTATAGAAAAAAAGGTGAGAAATGATGAGTTTAAAAATAGTAAAATAGAAGTGCTTTCTTATATAACAAAGCTAAGACAATTATGCCTAGATCCTTCAGTACTCATGAATGATTATAGTGGTGGCAGTACAAAAATAGAAGCTCTAGTGGACCTCCTTCATAAGAGCATAGAAGAAGGTCACCGCGTACTTGTATTTTCTCAGTTCACCTCTGTTCTTAAGAATATTCACAAAAGACTTAAAGTAGAGGAAATATCCTTTAGCTACCTAGATGGCTCGGTACCTTCAGAGAAGAGAATGAATATAGTGAAAAATTTCAATGAGGGTGAAAACTCCGTGTTTTTAATAAGTTTAAAGGCTGGAGGGACGGGACTTAATTTAACTTCTGCGGATGTAGTAATTCACTTTGACCCTTGGTGGAACCCAGCAGTAGAAGAGCAAGCTACAGATAGAGCACATAGAATAGGACAAAAAAATGTAGTAGAGGTTATAAAAATTATAGCAAAGGGCACCATTGAGGAGAAAATTCTAGCACTTCAAGAGGATAAGAAAAAGCTTATAGGATCTCTTATGGGAGATGAACTATCTAGTGGCGAAGGCTTTGCAGCTTTCAGTGAGGAAGATATATTTGAATTATTTGAAATGAAGGAATAAAACTTGCATATTTATCCTTTTTATTGTAAATTTAGATAATAAGGCACAGATGATTGAGTAGGCTATAATACTATGATTCTGCATATTTACTTAAATGTGCACTATATTATTCTAAATATGTGAGGTAATTTATGAGCAATAAAATCAAAGATGTTTTGCTGATTATTAATTATATATTATTTACAGGAATACTTTTAATAACTGCAATTTATAACGTAGAGCATCAATTATTGATTGTTACGTTAACATTTCTATTTTTAACCTCTTACACTATCAGAGTGTTTTTCGTATATGACAGTGAAAACTATAAAAAATTAAGCTACTTTTCTTTAATCTTAGACTTTATATTTATTTTTACAATTAATATGTATGATAATTCTTATATATCCTTAGTATTGTATTATCTTATGTTAGAAGATATTGTTATAAATTTGAAGGTAGTGTCTGGTGTGGTTTTTTCAATTTTTTCTTTTATGATTTACTCCTTAGCTTTGAGTATTATGATGAGTCTTCAATTTTCCATTATTTTTACGAGGATACTTTTAAGTTTACCAGTTTTTCTCATCATTTATTTGATATTTTTTCTTGTCAGATACTTATTAAAGCAAACAGATATAATTGAAGTTTCTTTAAAGGAAATAACTATGGAGAAATTAGAAAAGGACTGTGTACATATGAATTTAAAGGATGCCTATGAGAAATTAGAGATGATGACTATTCTTAAAGAGAGAAATAAAATAGCACGGGAAATCCATGATACAGTTGGACATACATTAACCACTGTGTTAGTAGAAATAGAAGCTAGTAAAAGGCTCATGAAGGGGAATTTGGATTTATCCCTAGAAAAACTTTGCTTAGCGCAAGATCAAGTGAGGAAAGGGCTTAATGATATTAGATCATCAGTAAGAGTGCTTGAAAAAGGTAATGAACTATTAGAATTTTACCCTTCTCTAGAAACTATAATTAAGGATACTCAATTACATTCTGAGGTGACCATAAAATCTCAAATAGATTCTTCCTTAAATTTAACTAAAGAAGCACAAAAGATAATTTTATCTTCTCTATTAGAGGGTCTTACTAACGGAATTCGCCATGGAAAGAGTACTGCATTTTTGTTTAAGCTTGCAAAAAAAGAAGATAAAGTATGTTTTTCTCTTGAAGACAACGGTGATGGCGCAGGTACCTTAAACTATGGTTTTGGGCTTAGAGCTATGAGAGATAGAGTTTATGATCTAGAGGGAAGCTTTGACATTAATTCTGAGGCGCAGGAGGGCTTAGAATTGCTTATTACGCTACCTTATTCTAAAGCCTGTCTGCAATAACCTTTAGCGATATTTCAGAAAGGATAATAGTAATTAATACTTTGTTTTGAGGAGGCTTTTATGGAGAAGATAAGAGTGCTAATAGCTGATGATCAAACCCTTATGAGGGATGGGCTTAAGACTATACTTGAATTAGAGGAGAATATAGAAGTAGTGGCCCTTGCAAAGGATGGAGTGGAGGCACTAAAGCTATGTTCTGAAACTAGGCCTCAAGTGGTACTAATGGATATAAGGATGCCAAATATGGATGGAGTACAATGTACTAAGTTAATAAAGGAGACTTACCCTAATATAGTTGTGCTTATTCTTACCACCTTTGACGATGAAGAATTTATTGTTAAAGCTTTAAGTAATGGTGCCACTGGCTATATTTTAAAGGATATAGAAGGGGATGGGCTTATAAAAGCTGTGCAAGATGCATATACAGGGGCATTTATATTGCCCTCTAAAATTGCTATAAAACTTGCTGGCAAAATAGTTAAAGGATATAGTGAGGACCCTAAAAAAAGCATTGAAAATAATGAAGTTAAATTATTAAATTCACTAGGGCTTTCAGATAAAGAAATGGAAATTGCTAAGATGCTAGCCCAAGGTTTTACTAATAAGCAAATTGCATCCTCACTATATATATCTGGGGGTACAGTAAAAAACTATGTAAGTAATTTGTATAGCAAAATAGGTATTTCAGATAGAACTGCGGCAGCAATATATATTAAAGATTTGCTTAGTGAGTAGATATATATTCATAAAGTAACCCCGGTCACTTTAAATTGTGACCAGGGTTACTTTTATATTACTTCGATAATTGGTATTATTTTATTAGAAGGAAGTTCTAAAATTTATGTTTTGAAAGGAGTTAATACAATGAAGCCTTTATCAGCTTTAAGCTATAGTAAAAATAATAAGAAAAAACTTATTATGTCTACCATGTCAATAATAGTAGCAGTTTCATTTTTATATGTTTTGCAGACTTTTGTAAAATCTCTAGGAGATTCGATGTATGAGCTGAATGTAAACCCATATAAAAATCATATGATCATATACGCACAAAGTATTGAAAAAGACAAACCAATACCAGACAATGTTATAAGCCGCATTAAAGAGAATCCTAATGTAGAGAGTGTAATCCCTTTTGTTCAATATAAAACACGATATATTATACCGGGCTCAATAAGCAACGCTTCAATTTTAGGCATAGGATCTAAAGATATAGAGTATGTTATGACAAAGCATAATATAGCTTTAAAAGAAGGAAGACTACCTCTAGAAAACCATAAAGAAGTGGTGCTAGATTATAGGATGTCAAAAAACAAGAAGGTGAAAATTGGTGATAAAATAGGAAATTCTATTGATAAAAATGATGTCTTAAATGGTGAGTATACTGTAGTAGGAATAGTTCAGGGTGATGGGTACTTATCCTTTATGCCATATAATGTTGAGGCGATATCCATAAATACAAAGGAAGAACCTGTAGTAGAAACCTCTATGTTAGTTTTCTCAAAGGAGAATAAAGTAAAAGAGGTGGATGATTTATTAACAAGTTTTCCTAAAGAAGAAGTTGCAGTTATGACTTTAAGTGGAATAATTAAAATTTATAATGAAGGGGCAGCCATGATGAAAACATTAGATATGATTTGCCTACTTGCTATTATAGTAATGGTTATTTCTGTTGGAAGTTCTAAGTATGTACAGTTTTTTAGTAGAAAACAAGAACTAGGAATTTTAAATGCTATGGGCTATACGAAGAAGGAAATAATGAAGAAGTCATTTTGGGAAGTGTTTATTATAAATATACTAGGCTTTATTTTAGGGATAATTGTAGGGTGGTTGTGTTCTATTTTACTAAATGATGGAGCCTTTGGAGCGGTTGGAGCAGTTTCCATTTACTTTTCTTCAAAAGCTTTTTTAATGGCACTGTATGTACCATTGTTTACAACCTTATTTACTCTAATACCTGTAAACAGAATGATTAATAAGCTAGATCCTATAGTTATGATAGAAGGAATATAAAAAAGGAGTGAGATATTATGTTATTTAAAGTAGAAAATCTAAATTTGATATATGATATGGGAAAAGAGGTTCAGACTTATGCGCTAAGAAACATTAATCTTTCCTTAGAAGGCAATAGATTAGTAGGTATAATGGGCCCCTCTGGTAGTGGGAAGAGTTCTTTACTATACTCATTAGCAGGTCTAAAAATACCATCATCAGGTACCATAAGTTACAAGGATATAAAATTTCAAGAGTTATCCACTTCTAAAGGTGCAGAGCTAAGACGCAAAGATTTCGGATTCATTTTTCAAAGGCATTTTCTTATAGATTATATGACCGTAATAGATAATGTACTAACACCAATAAACGATAATAGCATGAAGGCAAAAGAAAAAGCTTTGGGCTTATTAAAGAAACTAGGTATTGCGCATTTAGCCTATAAAAAACCCCATCAGTTGTCCGGTGGGCAAAGACAAAAGGCTGCAATTGCTAGAGCTCTTATAAATGACCCGAAAGTAATTTTCGGGGACGAGATTACTGCATCCTTAGACCATTCTAGTGCAAGAGAAGTAATGAAGCTATTAGATGAATATAAAGATAATGCTTTAGTTATTGTAGTAACACATGATCCATCCATACTTGAGAATGCAGATGATGTAATTAATATATGGGATGGTGCAATTACTTCAATTGAGAAAAGAGGAATGGAGGGTTACAATGAGTCCGTTATCAACCTTTAAATATATTGCTAGTAATGTTTCTAAAACATTACCAATACTAATATCTATGGTGGTGAGTGTATTACTAATTTACTTTTTTTCACTGATTACTAGGAGTTCTATTGAGATGACAGAGTTAACTAATTCTAATATTTTTAAAAAATACACAATAGTATCTAGTAATAGCCAAGAACCAATTCTTAAAGATTATTTAGAGAAAATAACTAATGACAATAATGTAGGACACATTATGCCCTTAATTGCTGGCAATGGATATCTTCGATACGATAGTGTTTTTGGCAGCATGAGTGTTGAGGTTATGAATTTGTATGAAAAGGATATATCACTAGCTTTTTCTACTCTTAATGTGAAGCTAACAGAAGGTAAAATTCCCACAGAAAATAAAAATGAAATTATTATCCCCAAAAAATATGCGTTGCAAAACAAGTTAAAGATAGGGGATTACATTGGTTCAGAGGTATCCTCTATCTACGGAATAAAAGGGAAATTTAAAGTTTCAGGCATTACAGATGGTCCAGCAATGTTGGCTATAATCAGCGACAATAAGAATGCTATTGCTAGAGAGGCAGCATTAAAGCACTCTATACTTTTTTCAGTTAAAGATATAAAGGATAAAGATCTAATTAACTATTTATCTGAAAATACACCTAAAAATGTTTTAGTTATGGACTATTACAGTGTTTTAAAACAAATGGAAGATATTCTTAATTCAATGAATGGATTATCCTATATACTGAACATGATAATAATTGTTGTGCTATGTATATCTCTTGGGAACTTGAATTATATTAACTTCCTTAATAGAAAATATGAGTTTGGAGTATTATCAGCTATAGGCTATAAAAAAACTGCCCTGTATTTTAAACTTTGGAAGGAAAACTCCACTGTATGTATAATTGGCTATATAGGAGGAATAATATCAACCACATTATTAGCTTTTACTTTAAATTTAACCCTGCTGTATCCAGATGGTAAATACCTTCCGCTTTGGAGTGTCTCTGGTGCTGTAATAGCACTATTCATACCAATTTTTGTGTCTTTCTTAACTTTAATTGCACCTATTAAGGAACTTAGAAAAACTGACCCTCTAGATGTTATCGGAGGAGTAATTTAGAAGGTGATATGCATAATACAAAAGACTAATGCTCACAATAAACTGAGGTGAGATTATGGTTGTAAGTAATGATGTAAAAGAAATGAATAAATTTTTAAAGGGAATACACATGGGAGGCACTACCTTCAAAGATTACCTCCACAAAGCTAAAGAGCCAGCCATTAAAAATGAGCTAGTTCAAATTATAGAATCCTTTAAGAGGCATGAAGAGGCAATTACCAATAGGATAGAAATACTAGGTGGTAATGCTGAAGATACACTTGGAATTATGGGGACTATGGCAGATTTTTTTGAGAAAATTAAACTCATACCTGTAAATACTGATTTGAAAGTCTGTGAGCATGCCGTAGCTGCTATGGAAATGGGAATGAAGCAAGGCGAGAAATTTATTCAGCAGAATCAAGATTTAGATGAAAGTCTCATGAAGGAAGTAAAAGGTGTTGTAGAAGACTATGATAACCATTTAAGAAAAGTACGAGAAATTATGAGAAGCTGTAAATAATAAAATGCACCCACTTTATATAGTGGGCGCGTTTTATTATTTAACACTTATATTCATATTTCGTAGCACGGTATAGTGGCATTTATACCATTCATTTTCAGGTTCTATTGCATATGCTTTTTCTGCAAATCTTAAGGCACTCATACTGTTTCCCATAGCCATATATACTTCGGACTTTCCAAAATAAGCAGCACTTTTAGTACTATCAACTTCAATGGCTCTGCAATATATTTCGAGAGCTTCTTTTTTATTACGTAGGGAGAGTAGCGAGCTAGCCTTGCCACATAGTGCATCATAAAAGTTAGGACTTAACTTTAGACAAAGATTAAAGTACTCAATAGCCTTTTTGAAATCATTAAGAAGAGCTAAAAACTCTGCTTTTTTTAAGTATACGTCTGCATTTTCCCCATGCACTTCAAGGAGCTTTTCACAGTAGTATATACATTTGTCAAAATCACCGGTTAAATCGTGTATATCAACTAGTTTCCAATAACCTTTGGGGTCATCTGGAACTAACTTTAGATATTTTTTTGCAGATTTTTCAGCTTCGTAAACTTCATACATTTCAAGATGAGCTTGAGCTTTGACAAGGTAAGCTTCAGCACATTTGCTATTTAGGAAGATAGCTTTATTAACGTCTTTTAATGCTTTTTTTGTTTCTCCAGAATTTAAAAGGGCCTTGCCTCTTTCTACATACTCTTTAATTATACTTTCATCATTGCTAAGCTTAATACTATTATTCATTAAAATGCTCCTTTCATTGAAAAACATATATTACAATTATTGACATAAAACAAATCAGTATACATGTGATTGCTGTGAAATAGAGATTTTTTATTATTTTAATAACTACATTTATGATAAAATATAGTTATTATAAACTAAAGGAGAGACATTGATGGAATTAAGCAAAACCAAGGTAGCTGTGGGACTCAGTGGAGGAGTAGATAGTACTACTGCAGCTTATCTTTTAAAAAAACAAGGATATGAAGTAATTGGTATTACTATGCTGCTTTTTAATCAGTATGATAATAATGGGAATAAAATAGAACCAAAGTTTCTTTCAGATGCTAAGAGAGTAGCTAGTATCTTAGAAATACCGCACTACACGGCAGAATTCTGTGGTACCTTTGAAAATATAGTAAAGAAAGAATTTGTGGAAGAATATTTGAAGGGAAAAACGCCTAATCCCTGTGTAACCTGTAATAAGCACATAAAATATGGCATGATGATTGAAAAAGCTCATAGCTTGGGGGCTTATTACTTTGCTACTGGTCACTATGCAAAAGTTAAGTATGATGATCACATAGATAGATATCGTATCTTTAAAGGAATGGTAGAACGGAAGGATCAATCTTATATGCTTCATAGTCTTTCCCAGCAGCAGTTAAAGCATATCTTACTCCCACTTGGTGAATTTACCTCTAAAGAAGAAGTGAGAAAAATAGCTCTTGAAATTGACCCTTTAATTGCTAATAAAACTGATAGCACAGATATATGTTTTATACCTGGTAAGGATTATGCTTCTTTTATAGCAGGCTATGACAGTTTTGCGTTGCAAGAAGGAGACTTTGTGGATTTAGAAGGAAATGTAATTGGAAAGCATAGAGGTATTGTTAATTATACTATAGGGCAAAAGAGAAAACTTGGTCAATATTTTCAATACCCCAAGTTTGTAGTAGCCATTAATGCAGAAAAAAATGAAGTGGTACTTGGTGAGGATAAAGATACATATGCAAGCGGATTAATTGCATGCAATGTAAATTTTACTATTTTTGATAAACTAGAAAATGAGATTAAAGCTACAGCAAAGGTATGTCAATGGGGTTGGTATTTACCAGTGACTATTAAGGCTATTGAAAATCATAAAATAAAGATTACCTTTGATAAAAGGGAAAGGGCCATAGCAGAAGGTCAAGCAGTGGTTTTTTATCAAGATAGCGAAGTAATTGGTGGTGCTAAAATAGAGTCAGTCATAAAATAGTAAAAATGCCACATTTATATTTAATATATATTGGCTTTTGTTAATGATTTATAATATAATATTTTTATATATTACATAGCTTTAAAAAAAGATTAGAAACTAGATAGTTTAAGGGGGAGATAATATGGGGCAAATTGTAAAATGTTCAGTAATAATTTATGATGATTTTAGAGCGGTGCTGATTGCAGCTAGAGGTAAAAGCAAACGGGGTTTACCTAAGGTATGGAGTATTTTTGGTAAGGATATAAAAGGTAAGGAAACTACAGAACAATGTATTAATAAGGCAATAGATAAGGATTTAAAATGTACACTGTTCGACATAACTCCATTTAAAGAATATGTTTTTGATAAAGAGAGTGGAGATACCTCATTTGTTTATATGGGTAAGGTAAAAGAGTACATAACTCCGCATAAAGACATTAACGAGGTTAAGTGGATTACTAAAAGAGAACTTGATATGTATGATTTTTCTAATGGTGAAAAAGATATACTAGTGGATTTCTTTGATAGTCTCAAATAATTAGTAGCATGAGTAAATATAATATAGGAATTTGTTAAAACAGGGTGTATATGAGATTAAATTTAATATACACCCTTTCTATTTTTGATATAGATAGATTTTAGGTAACTTGCCACTTGCCACCTGGGTGGCACTATACTGAGGGTTGGACTAAACTCATTTTCTCCCATTTTCGAGATTTCCATCTCCATAACATTATAATGCCTCTAAACCACTCATCTATTGCAAAAGCACACCATACTCCAACTAGACCTAAACCTAAGTGAACACCTAAAAAATATGCTAGGGTTACACTTAGCCCCCACATAGAAAGAATTCCAACATAGACGGGAAATTTCACATCTCCTGCAGCTCTTAGAGAGTTAATGATAACTAAATTTAAAGTTCTTCCAGGCTCTAAAATGGCATCTATAATAAATATAGAAACCCCCACCGTAATAATAGCAGAATCCTGAGTAAATAGACTTAATAAAGATTTACTGAATACTGCAAAAATAAGGCCTAGAATAGAGGATATCAATAGAGCTGCTCTCAGACTTTTAAGGCAAACGCTATAAGCATTTGCTTTTTCATTTTTCCCCACTAAATGGCCTATTAGAATTTGAGTACCTTGTCCAATTGCTATAGAAAATAGGAATACAAACATGACAATATTTTGGACGTAAATTTTTGTAGTTAAGGAATTCACTCCAATTAAAGTTATTATATAAGTAATTACAAATTGAGAAAAATTATAAGAAATCTGCTCTCCAGCACTTGGAATTCCTACTTTTAATAAACTTTTTAATATATGTTTTGGAAAAGGAATTATACTCTTTAATTTAAAAGTGCTGCCTATATTTCTAAATAAAAAGATACTCATTAAGATTAGCCCTATAAATTTACTAAATACAGTGGCTAGAGCAACCCCTTTAACGCCTAAGATAGGCAGTCCAAGGGGGCCAAAAATAAAAATATAGTCCCCGATTATATTAATAAGGTTCATGCCTAAGACTACAAACATAGAAATTTTAGTGAAACCATGACTCCTTACAATGGCAGTCATAGTCATTAGCAAAGCATGTAAAAATAAAAAACCACCTACGATAGAAAGATATTCTGCACTATTATCAATAAGCGTTGGTGGCAAATTCATTAGTTTTAATATGTTCTTTCCAGAAAAAATCATAAGACCACTTAAAGTTAATCCAAATATAAGGTTAACCATTAAAGAAACACCAACCACTTGAGAAGCTAATTTTCTCTTTTCTGCACCTAAATACTGTGCTATTAAGATGGCAGTTCCACTGGTAATAATGCCAAACATAATATTAACCATGGAAATAATCTGATTAGATAACCCAACAGCAGCTACTGCTCCATCTGAATATTTACTTAGCATTATGGTATCTATGTTTCCCAGTAACATAAACAATAAAATTTCTATAAATATAGGCCAGGTTAATTGAAATACGCTCATACTTTTACTGTTAAGTTCTCTTGACATTATATTAAATCATCCCCCTTTAGCTATTTTACATCATAGCATATTGAAGGAATAATACAATATAAAAATACTTTTTCGTAAATTCACCCTAATTTTAGTTAACATATTTGGCTTAAGTGACAAGTGGAACAGAAGGTAATATATTAAAAAATTCTCAATGAGGATAAGTTATATTAATAGATAATAAGTATTTACAAATATACAAACTTATAGTATTTTGTAAGTAGAGGTATTTTTGCTATAAAAAATATACATAAATTAGAAAATAATTTTAACAATAAAATATCCAGTAGAATATACTATTATTCTACTGGATATTTTATTGATATCACTTAATAGAATTATGTTAATTGAATAAATATAAAAATACCAGTGAATAATAAACATTCTAAAATAATAAAACCAGTAGTATGTGCAAAGAAAGGCGTATTTGCTATAATATACTTATGTAGTTTTTAAAATTCCAAATTTCTAGCTAGAGATTAATCAAAACAACCTAATTGTATTAAAAATATAGGCAAAGGAGGAATTTATATGATAATAGATTGGCTTAAAGGTTTTGATCCCGTAGTTCAAGCCCTTTTTGCAACCCTATTTACTTGGGGCTTAACTGCTTTAGGAGCATCCCTAGTATTTTTCTTTAAGGAGATAAATAGAGAGGTGTTAAATGGTATGCTGGGCTTTGCAGCCGGAGTTATGATAGCAGCCAGTTTTTGGTCCTTGCTAGCTCCAGCTATAGAGATGGCAGAGCAAACAAATACACCGGCATGGATACCTGCAGCCGTAGGATTTTTAGCAGGCGGAGCTTTCCTTTTTGCAGTGGATAAAATTTTACCACATCTACATCTCAACCAACCAATAGAACAGGCTGAAGGGATAAAAACTAGTTGGCAAAGAAGTATCTTGTTGGTATCAGCTATAACCTTACACAACATACCAGAAGGACTTGCAGTTGGAGTTGCCTTCGGAGCAGTAGCAGCTAATCTACCTTCAGCTTCATTAGCAGGTGCTGTTGCGCTGGCAATAGGGATTGGTATTCAAAACTTTCCAGAAGGAGCAGCAGTTTCTATTCCATTAAGGCGAGAAGGTTTTTCACGATTTAAAAGTTTCATGTACGGTCAAGCATCAGGCGTAGTAGAACCTATAGCAGGAGTCGTAGGTGCTTTTGCGGTAATAGCTATGAAACCTATTCTTCCCTATGCACTGTCTTTTGCAGCTGGTGCTATGATTTATGTAGTTGTTGAAGAACTAATACCTGAATCACAACAGGATTCAAAAACAGATATCTCAACTATTGGTGCTATGCTAGGATTTGCAATTATGATGATATTAGATGTAGCATTGGGCTAATGGTAAAGTGAGCTATTAGTCCCTAACAAAATATTATTTAAATAAGGAGATACTATGGAAAAATTCAGAGGTAAACCAGATTCTCTAAAAAAACTTAGTATTATTTTTATTAGCTCATTTTTATTAGCCGTTGTGAGCTTGATATTTATTACTAATTTAACAATGAAGATAATTCTTCTACTTATTTTTATTATAATTACTTGGCAAACATACAAGGGGCTTATACTTTCTATAACTGTAGATGAGCAAAAAATAAGGATATATAAACCCTTTAATATTAGAACTATAAAATTTGATGATATCGCCTTTTGTGCAGTGCATGGAATCGATGACGATACCACTCTACTATATGCCTTTACAAGACAAAAGTATGGTAAAGGGGACAAGGTAAAGGGAATAAAATCAAATAAGTCTTTTAGTGAAATTATAAAAATCGTTTCAGAAGATGAAGGAAATACAGACCTTAATATTAATTTTAATATGGCTTCTAAAGTATTAATTTCATTTGTTCAGAATGGAGATGTATTAAGAGATAAAATTCTAGCTACTGTGAACGAAAGACAGAAGAAAAACTTATAAAAAAATCCTTGTTGAAATTTCAACAAGGATTTTTATTATTATTAGCCCTTATATTCAGGAGCTGATGGATCATTCTCAAGCTTCAACATTGTAATTCCAGTGAATCCAAAGAAGATAGACACTAGTGGATTAACAAGGTTTAAGAAGCAGTAAGGAAGATAATCAAGTGTTGCAACTCCTAAATAGGTGGACATAGTTGCTCCACATGTATTCCAAGGAACGAGTGGTGAAGTTATTGTACCAGCATCCTCAAGACACCTTGAAAGGTTTCTTGGAGCTAGCCCTCTCTTACGGTATTCATCCTTATACATTTTACCAGGAAGTACTATTGAAAGATATTGATCTCCAGCAAGTACATTTGTAAAGATTGCTGTAAATACTGTAGCTGTTACCAGGGAACCGGTACTCTTTGCATATCTTAGTACTCTCTTTGCAATGGTTTCAAGCATTCCAGTTTTCTCAAGTGTACCACCAAAAGAAAGTGCTGCTAGTATTAGGGATATTGTCCACATCATACTTTGGTATCCACCTCTAGTAAGAAGAGTATCTAAAATCTCGTTTCCGGTTTCAGATACAACACCCTCCTGCATTGCATTCATTACACCAGCAAAGCTAGCACCTTGAGTAAGCATAGCAGCAAGGCCACCAAGTATAACGCCTATAAATAAACCAGGAATAGCAGGTACTTTTTTAGCAACCATAACTATAACTATAATTGGTACTATTAATAAAAGTGGTGTTATTGTAAAGTTTTGGCTCATTAGATTAGTGAGTGCATCTATGTTTGATGTATCAAGTGCTGTTCCCTTAAATCTAAGTCCAAGTATAGCAAAGCCGATTAAAGCGATTATTAGACTTACCCCTGTTGTATATACCATGTGTCTAATATGATCAAATAAATTAGCACCAGCCATAGCGGGGGCTAGGTTTGTTGTATCTGACAAAGGTGACATTTTATCACCAAAATATGCACCAGAAATTATTGCACCTGCTGCCATTGGTGCCGGTATTCCAAGGCCTACGGCAACACCCATTAGTGCTATACCCACTGTACCAGCTGTAGTCCATGAACTACCTGTTGCAAGAGATACAACAGCGCAAAGTAAACATGAAGCAACTAGAAATACTGATGGTGATAATATTTTTAATCCGTAAAAAATAAGTGTAGGTACAATACCCCCAAGAATCCATGTACCTATAATCATACCTATAATTGCTAGAATTAGTATTGCTTGCATAGTGCCAGAAATACTACTTATAATTCCTTGTTCAATATCCTTCCAAGAGTAACCCAGTCTAGTAATAGCAACTACTGCAGCTATAAGTGTTCCAAGAATCAATGGAATGTGAACTGATTGATCAACTTCGAAATAAGGCAATACAGCATACATTAGAAGCGCTATGGTAGCAACGACTGGTATTAGAGCCTCCCATAATTTTGCTTCCCTAGTTTCTTTTGGTTTTGAGACCATTTACAATTCCCCCTTTAAATTTATACATTTTTGAAAGTTCATGATGTCATATATATTAAAATTTACAAAAATCAGTATCCTTTGCAAACTTTAATATTTAATGAATAATATGCAATATTTTATTAATATTTACATTTAACGAAATTAGCTATAATAAAACACGTAAGTATTTTCGCTAATGCTTAAAACTTTTACGAATGCATGAAATTATGAGTTTTATGCATTTTTAATATTATCCAATATTCAGTATTTTACAAATAATGAATACTACAACTCAGTAATTTTCATTACAATACTTAAATAACATTATACAGGCTTTACACTAAAAAGCAAGATAAAATATTGTGTTAGCTTCGACTTAAAGGGCTTAAACAGAAATTCCATATAAATAAAAAGCTAGTAAATTGACGTTTTACTAGTTTTTTGGTTTGATTTATTATTTTTATGGAACAATATAAGAGACACAAAAAATCTATTTTCGTTAATAGATGATATGACTATAGTCAAAGGGAGTTTAATTATGGGTATTTTAATTCTGCTAACAGTCATTTCCCCTTATACTACAATTATACCTGCAATATATATTACATATAAGGTGCTATGTGGGAAAATATATATATACAAAAATCACTGGAATGTAGGACTCTTGTTGCTATTTATATGGTCGCTAATTGTAGGGATTGTTAATTACAGTATTAAGTCAATGGCTGCAGCTTTTGTTGTGTTTATGTATTTGTGTATTAGTATTTTCTTGCAAAGCTATTGTGAAAATGAAAATATGGTGGAAAAAATATATAGATGTTTAGTGAAATTTTCACTGTTCTCGGCGATTTTCGGAGTTGCTGAGAAACTTATATATATTTTTTTTCATTTTAACATTTGGGCTAGATTTCTTGAGCTTACAGCACAACCAATAGTTAATAATAGAATATATAGTACTTTTGGAAATCCAAATGTAGCTGGGAATTGGTTTGCCATAATGATTATAGTCGGATTCTATTTTTGCAGTAATACATCTAAAAGCACAAAACTGTTATACGAAATAACAACATTTTTGTTTGTTATTCTGCTGTGTTTAACAGGGTCACGGGGTGCATTTATAGGTTTATTGTTTGGGCTTTTTACTTATTACCTTCTTAAGGGTAATAAGAAAGATATGTGGATGGTTATATCAATTTTTATACTTATAGTTGCAATTATTTTTGTACCGCTTCAGATTTTTAAAACTATAGCTACTCATGATATCGATGGTTCCTTTAATAGTAGATTTGGAATATGGAGTGGATGTTTAAAGATGATAAAGCTTAAGCCATTTACAGGGTGGGGAATTATGGGCATTTCAAACCATGGAGCAAGTTTTATGAAAGGTTACTATTATGCAACGTTATACCATGGCCATAATATATGGATTGCACTTAGCACGGCACTTGGAACTGTTGGGCTCTTCATATATATGTATATGAAAATAAATTTATATAGAAATTTAAAAACACTTTACGTACAAAATTGTAGGTTAGTTCCAATGTTAGCAGGGATTCAAGCCATAATAATTGGGCATGGATTGGTTGATTTTACAATGATTGCACCCCAAACTGGGCTGTTATTTATACTTTGTTCAGCTGTAACCAGTGCTCTTGCAAAACAATATAGTAATTCGTTGCTTGAAGGTTCTTTAAATGATTCTAAATATAAACACTTATCAAAGGTTGGTTAAGGAAACTGACATAAATAGAGGAAATTATGACATTTCACACCTAGGTGTCACCAATGTTTCATAAAACCCCTTTTTATTATAATGAATATTTGATATACTTAGCTTTGTTTATAAAAAACTAATAAAAATATGTTTAAATAGAAAGGTAAATAAGGATGATAGAATTTAAGAAACTAGGACTTAGCGATGATATTTTAAGTGCGATCAAGACTCAAGGGATAAGTGAACCAACGGAAGTGCAAAAGCAAAGTATTCAGTTAATAAAGCAAGGTAGAGATGTTATAGCAGAAGCGCAAACAGGTACTGGGAAGACACTTGCCTTTTTACTTCCAATGTTTGACAATATGTCAGCAGATATAAGTACAGTTCAAGGGTTGATAGTGACACCTACAAGAGAGCTTGCAATACAAATAACCGGAGAAGCTAAAAAGCTTGCAGAAGGTAAAAACTTAAATATATTGGCTGCCTATGGTGGCAAGGATATAGGTGCGCAGTTAAAAAAACTTAAGGGGAATATTCACCTAGTAATTGCAACACCAGGAAGATTATTAGATCATCTTAGCCGTGGTACGGTTAAGCTTGATAAGCTTAAAACCTTAGTATTAGATGAAGCAGACCAGATGCTTCTTATGGGATTTAAAAACGATGTTGAAGCTATTATAGAAAAAACATCGAAAAAGAGGCAGACTCTATGTTTTTCAGCAACCATGAGCTCAGAGGTAAAAAAACTAGCGTATAAGTATATGAATGATCCAGAAGAAGTAATCGTAAAAAAAGAAGAAACAACTCTTAAAAATATAAAACAATTCTTGATTGAAACCACAGATAGAAGAAAACAAGAAGATTTATGTAAGGTTTTGGATGAAGAAAATCCTTTTATGGCTATTATTTTCTGTAGAACTAAAAGGAGAGTTGATGACCTTGAGATGGCGCTTTATAAAAAGGGTTATAATTGTCAAAAGCTACACTCTGATATAACTCAACCTAAAAGAGAAAAAATAATGAAGGCCTTTAAAAACTGTGATATTCAGTATTTGATTGCTACAGATGTAGCAGCTAGAGGACTTGATATAAATGGGGTTAGTCATGTATATAACTATGACATACCTGAAAGTGCTGAGGGGTACATACATCGTATAGGGAGAACTGGAAGAGCTGGCGTGGAAGGATATACATATTTATTTGTAGCACCAAAGGACAAATTTATTTTAGATTCCATAGAAAAGAAAATACAATGTGAAATTCCTAGGAAGAATTTGTAGCATAAGGTTAAGATAATAAGGTGCAAAGCCTGAAATAATAAAATACTTAAGGTTGGTTACTTCACCTAACCTTAAGTATTTTATTATATGTAAACTAAAAACTAATAGCTTCAACTAATAAAAATACAGTTAGATAAATTTCTTAGCACTCTTCCAATGTTTTGAAGCTAAATCA
>CALJTN010000046.1 GCA_937976175.1 uncultured Clostridiaceae bacterium
GATCTCATTGCACCTAATAATAACTTCATTTTCTTTAATGTGTTTATCAACTTCAATAAGTATTTTCATATTTTCACTCCCCACGCTTTTATTATATGAACTACCCTTCCCATTGTAAATACAAGAGCAGTAAGTGGTTAATTATTGCTTGTAAGAAGTATATTTTTCGTCCTTTTTGGTATCTTTATTGTAAGCCTCTAGTACCCCTCTTATAATAAAAACTTACATTTGCTCATCAAGGTTTTGTAATCTTATTTAGGTACAAAAATAAAAAGTTAGTGATAGAGAGGCAACAGCCCATCTATCAGCTCTTATTTTATGCTCTTATAATGCTAAAGACCGCCTAAAAAGGCGGTCTTTAATTTGACTATTTAGTGATCCTAAGCTATCTATAGATGATGGCTTATATCGGTTTTTATTAATTTGCTATTTGATAATCTCGATTGTTTGTGTTTCTCCAAACCACATTACATATGCTCCTAGTTTCTCTGAAACATATCTTAAAGGTGCCATTGTTCTGCTGTTTAACAGTCTTGCAGGCACATCCATTCCTTCAATGAGTTCATCAATGTTTAAAGTTAATACTTGATTTTCTAATTTAATTGTTACTGTCCTTGCTGCATTATTCCAATCAACTTTTGCGCCTAACGCTTCTCCTATCACTCTTAATGGTACTAATGTTCTGCTATCTTCAATTAAAGGAGCTGCATCCGTATTTTTCACTTCCTGATCCACTTTATAATCATGGCTATTAACAGTTAGCGTAATCTTACGAATATTATCTGCTCTTACAATACTATATAAGCTGAAACTATCTGTAAAAAACTCAAAGTTTCCTGTTTGAGCATTGTATGTTCCGCCTAACTTAATGGGTTTGTAAGTACCATCTGCTTGAGGCACAAACCTCACTGCTGTTAGGTTTTCTGTTTTCCCTTCCAGTCCTAGCTCTTTTAAGTTGATGCTTACTTTTACTGGTTCTGCAAAACTTCTAATACGAGTGCTTGTACCATTTGAATAGTTTAACTGCGCTATTAGGTCTAATACCTTTCCGCCTAAGGCTTCTAGTCCTGCTTTTTCTAAGTTGGCATTTTCTAAAACAGCTTTAGTTTTGGATTCTTCTGTTATTTTTGCACCTAACTCTAAAGTTGCAGTAATGTTATTCGTTACTTCTGCTACTTTTAAACCATTCTTACCAAAATCAATCGTTGCTAATGTTGATTCTAGTACTACTGGTTTACCTGCATCCATAACCTTTTTAATTTCATGACCTTCTGCCTTTACTGTACCTTCTCCTGTTTTTACAGTACTTAAGCCATCTGTAATTTTAATTTCTGGTTGTTTTGTAGCTTGCGGCGTTGGTTGTGGTGTTGTCGGCGGATTACTTCCTCCTGCTGAACCACCTGCACCTCCAGTACTCCCCCCAGAAGAGCTGCCCTCGCTATTGTTATCGCTCGGTACTATTACCACTGGTGCTGGTGCTCTTGTAATAGTTATTGTATAAGTCTTTTCTTCCCCGTTTTCTGCAGTTACTACAACGTTTATAGTATTAACCCCTTCAACTAGATCGAGTATTATTGACACTCTTTCTTCACCGTTGATACTTATTGCTGCACCGTTCATCGTACTTACGTTCACCCCAAAAAAAGGGATATTATATGCAACATTTACTGTGTAGGTTGTTACATTAGGATGAAAACCTGGGTTTAATATACCATTAATAGGTATTAATATCGTTAAATTATTGTAATTTCTCAATGTTGGTTCTTGCTGCGCTGTTATTACGGATGCCTTAAACGCCGCAATAGCCTCTACTAAAACTGTTGTTGCACTATGCACTTCTTCTTGCGTAGCTTCTCCATTCTCCCATACTAATGAGGAGGCATATGCTACTGAATGCAATATGTTTTTTGAGCCTACTGGATATCTCCCTACTTCTGTACCCTCTCTAATCTCCGAATTAAATATTAAACTATCTGCTTCCTGTAGTGCTTCAAACAAGGCTGCCTTATCCACCTGCTCTGTTGGCGGTTTAGGTGTGAATAGCATGACATTATATCCTACTAATTGATTATCATCGTTGTATAAACCTACTACCACATATCTTTGCTCTGTTGGTTGTGATATCCAAGTATCAGCAAAGTCCCCTGCAATAAAAAACGGACCAGCCGATTGACCTATCAGGTAATCTACAACGTTTACTGGCTCTTCAACAAGCGTACGCGTTAATACCTTTTGGAAGTTTACTTGTGTTTTAGCCTCAACTAAATCAATGATAATAACATCCCATATGCTGTCTCCTATTAGTTTTGTGCCTAAACTTACTATGTCATTGACTAATTGCGGGGTTGGTTGAGGCAATGCTGTTATAATAGCATTTTGAAAGGCAGTCATTGCTATGCCTAAATTTGTTGTTGCTGAATCTAACTGCCCTTGAACTCCTGCACTATCTCTTACATCCACTGCTGCGTCAATCGCTTCTGCAAAGGTGTTAAAGGCTGGTTCAGGGTATTGACCTACGTTATGACCTACTTCTGCATTTTGATATAAGGTTTGTGCCTCTATAATTTTATTTATTAAAGCAGTTTTATTTAATGTAGGTACATATAGTCTGGCAATTTCTAAGTTGTAAACTTTTTTACTGTTATTTTCTGCTGTTACTTCAATTCTTACATCATGAAGCCCCCACATAAGAAATAAACTATGTGGCTGATTTTGCTGCAGTTGCCCTCTAGATATATTATGCATAAATAGCTCAGCGGTTGCCCCATCGTTCCAAGCAGCTGCTACATTAACACTCGTCATCTCCTGAGGCACTGAAACAGTATAATATGTAGTTTCAGGATTAAATTCAGGTACTAGCTCTAAACCCATTACCTGCAAGCTCTTTAGTGTATCGGCATCATTTGAACTTGGGGCTTGAGGGCCATTCACCAGTCCCTTAAAAGTATTCATGGCAGCTCTTAGATTCACTACTGCTCTGTCTACTTCTATTTGAATAGCCTCCATATCATTGAAAGTATCATGAGCCCAGTTTCTTTCTGCAATCAAAGCTAGCTTTGCACTTGCAGGATATTGTCCCTCTAGTGTTCCTACGGGCGAAACTGAAATTAACTGATCAGCTTCTTGTAGCACCTCCCATAACTCATCCTTATCTGCTCCTGTGTTTGGGGATGGTCTGTGGACTACAATAGTATACGTCGCTATATCGCCATTTTCCGCTGTTACTTTAATGATGATGTTATTATATTCACTTGGTGTCACTACATAGTAAGGTATTCCAGAAGTTAGCTCTCCAAGCAACAAAGCCCCTAAGCTTATATCTGCTGACGCACTCTCATGGAAATTTGCTATAATATTTACACTTGCTTCATCAGCTTCCACTTGTGTAAAAAACACAGGTTCTGTATATTCTAGCTCATAACCAATAACTTCTAAATGGGATACACTATTATCACCACTTAGTTGACTTGATGGATTGGGTCCTCTAAAAGCCGCTATAGTAATGGTTGATTCTAGTTTCCCTTGTTCCTTAATTGTTATTGTCCAAGTGTTATGCCCTTCTTTTACATCAAGGTCTGCAAGAACACTTTCATCACTGTCTTTAACGTCATAAGTATGCCCTGCTACATTAATTATATCATTTGTACTCTTTTTATAAAGAGTTACCAAAAGTGTATCCACTTCATAGGGTACCATAAAGCTATAATGGTTTTGTATGGCCCCGCCTACGTCAGCTAAAGTTACTGCAATTTCATCTGGGTCCTGTATTGCTAATGCACTAAGCCTGCTTGGTTCTGTTGGAACTGCAGACGCTTCTACTTGTATTATACTAAAGGTATGTGCTACAAAAAATTCATCCGGCTCTATTACACGAACCGTTACTGTTCTTGTAGGTGTTTGTGCTCCTATTATCAACTTATCCCCTTGCATAAAAACAGTCTCCGTGTTTCCACCTACTATTTCATAAATGAGATCAGGATTATGATAGGGCAAGCCACTTTCCCAAATTCTTACTGTTACCTCATACCGCCCTGTACTATTTAAATCTACTGTTGCTGGCAATTCCTCTCCTGTAATGTTTTTAAGAGATGCCCCAAAATCTGCCCCATTAGTTAAATAGGCATGCACTATACTTGTTGGTATCATCATTATGAATACCAGTATTAACGCTAAAATTCTTTTCAGTCTCATCTACGCTGCTCCTCACTAGAAATTTTTCATCATTTTATAACAAATCCGTTAGCTAAAAGATTCACTCCTTTCTTTGCATTCGACGAAACTAAATCATTATTATATTGCTTTTTGATTCATCCCCTCTAAATGCTCTTTAAATTTCAACTCATTGAGTCCCCCTATATTTTGTATAGTGATAATAAATCTCTTTTTCTCAAGCTATTACATAAATATAGTTACCTCTACTAAATATAATTCGACATTTTTCATTTTTTTCCTTTATTTTTTTACATCAAATTCCAGAGAACACAGGACGACACGGGCAGGACGACACGGGGACGTTTCGTTTGTCTTCATTTTCACAGATAACTCTTTTCCCCTTCTTATTTTACATCTCTCTCAATAATAGCTTCCCCTATCCCAATACTCTACCTATCTATCGCATGCTGGCTCCTATACCATGATAGATGTCTTTTAAATTCGGTTTCTTTCTTCTGTAAGTCCCTTTGATAATTCTTTTAATTTAATTTCTCTTTCAATGCTACTCTTAAGTATTGTATCTGCATCCTTTTTTACTGATTTATATTCTAAAAATTCATCTTTTATCTCTGTGTCCATATAATGCTCAAAATCCTCTTGATTTAAGAAGTGCAGAAATTTAATGAATATATCTTAATACATTTATCAAATATCCTTCTACTTCAAGCGCTTCACTCATATATTTAGTTTGGAACAAGTGCCTTGTTTTTTTGATCTTTGTTATTATGCAATTAAACACGGACTACTGTAATGCAGTTAATACTTGTGCTGATTTCTCCCTTCTTTTTTATTGGGAAAGTACAGTGCACTAGCTAAGATTACGCTTATAAAAACCTATATTATAGAATAAATAAAGGAAATTAATTTTTAAAACATCTTGACAAATAATAGATATTATATAATAATTATTATTAATTAGATGCTGTTTTAGTTGGCGATTTGCATTACTCGCTACCCCGCCAAACTATTTATAGTACATAAAAATAATACTTAGGAGGTCAATATTATGTCATTAATCGGAACAGAAGTAAAACCATTTAAAGCATCAGCTTATCATAACGGTAAATTCATCGATGTTACAGAAGAAAATCTAAAAGGCAAGTGGAGTGTTATTTGCTTTTACCCAGCTGACTTTACATTTGTATGCCCAACTGAGCTCGAAGATTTACAAAATTATTACGAAACTTTAAAAGGTCTTGGTGCGGAAGTATATTCCGTTTCAACAGATACACACTTTACTCATAAGGCATGGCACGACAGTTCAGAAACA
>CALJTN010000047.1 GCA_937976175.1 uncultured Clostridiaceae bacterium
ATGATTTACATTTGACACATTTATTGAAATCTGATGTGGATAAGTGAATTTAGAGCCCTCAAAAAAATCAGCATTTTCACTATAATTATTTTTCAATAGCTATTGAGGGCTGAATAGTAACTTTATTACTAATGGGTACTCAACTTAAAGTTGAAGAATAGTCGTCTATTATTTCCTCTACAATTATTTGATCTGCGCCGGTTCTTTTAAGTTCTTGCAGTAAAAAGAAAGTATTTTCACCTGTTATATAGATAAAATCATTGCCTATTAATTTGGTTCTTATTTCGCCAGTAGTAGCAGTCGCTCCAGCTCATCAACAATCAGTCCTAATTTTTCAAGTGCTTTTTTTCCTGCGTCTACATAGAATATAAGCTTTTCTACTACACTTGAAGTAGGTATAAAAGTTACGGTTTTGCTGTTAAGATTATCTTCACAACTTTTTAATATATTTGCTACATCTTTAAAAGATGCACCTAAAAAGAGTTTTTTCATAGGTTTGTCTCTTTTAATATTATTTGGTCTATGTTTTCAAAATCTAGTGTTACGGTAGCTGTATTAAATTTAATTTCAAAAAGAACTAAATATTGTCCTACCTGCTCAATAGTATCTTTATAGTCTGGTATTCTGCTTATAAATCCACCAGCAACATCAAAAATTGTTTTTTCACTCTTCTGTACAATACCTTTTGCTTTAACATGTTCATTGCCTTGATGTGGGACTGTCGTAAAAGCAACGCTTGAGTTAGATTCAAATTCCTTCACCTTATCATTATCTTCAAAGGTTGTAAAAAACAATATATTCGTTGCTATGTCAAAATAAAAATTGACAATTCTAACACTGGGCTGACTACTTATGCAAGTCGCTAATGCAATTTCAGTTTGCGTGTTCATAATCCTTAAAAACTCTATTTCTGTTATCATGGCTGTTTCTCCTTTTCTTTTATTGTTGACTGTAGTATACTACATAAAGGTGTCGTGTTATGACACCTTTTAATTTTAATTAAAATTCATATGGAAAAGATGTGTTATGAATAAATCTGAAAGATTAAATGATATGATGCTATTTCTGAACGACAAGAATTCGTTCAATTTAAAAGATTTAATGAATAAGTATAATATATCAAAAAGTACAGCGCTTAGAGATATACAATCACTAGAGGAAATTGGTATGCCCATATATTCTCAATTGGGAAGGAATGGCTATTATGGAGTACTTCCTAATAGATTACTATCTCCTATTGTCTTTACTATTGATGAAGTATTTGCGTTATACTTCTCTATGCTAACACTTAGAACGTATGAAACGACTCCATTTCATTTAAGTGTAGAGAAGTTAAAAGAAAAATTTGAAAACTGCTTATCAGCAGAAAAAGTAGAAATGCTTCACCGCATAGAAAAGGTATTTAGCTTAGGTTCTATTAAACATAATAATCATTGTCATTTTTTAAACGCTATTTTGCAATTTGCTATTGAGGAAAAAATATGTAAAATCAAATATAGAAAAAAAGAGATTCATAGGTGGTACCACATACAATTTTTTGATATTTCTTCCGCTTATGGTCAATGGTATGCTACCGGATATAATTTTAAAACAAATAGCACCCAAGTATTTCGTTGCGATAAAATTTTAGATCTTACAGAAAGCAACCAATATCATGCAAAACCACTTTCTCATCTTATGAACTCTGCTATTATACTGTATAAAACCCCTAATGCGATTGATTTTGAAGTGAAAATATCAAAAAATGGAGTGGACTTATTTCACAAAGAGCATTATCCTTCAATGGATCTTCACATGGAAAATAGTCAATATTACATTCGGGGTTTTTATAATAAGGGCGAGGAAGGTTTTATTGTCAACTATTTAATTGGCTATAGTGAAAACATACTGTCAATACAGCCTATGATGCTCAAAAAACTAATTCTTGAAAAATTAGGCTTTCTTAAAAAATATTTATCTGAACTATAACAACAGGTGCAACTGCTGTTATTATTCTATTTTTATCTATAAAGCAATCCCTATCTGATGTTTTATCAGATAGGGATTGCTTTATAGGTTCTTTTTGCATCTCTTCATCTATTTTTAATTTTATCCACTCGATCTTCTTATCTTGGCTGACAACTATTTCTTTACCCATAATATGATAGAAAATTTTCTTTTTATCCCTTGCTATAGTATCTAGCGTGACATCTATATTTCCACAATCCCTTTACTTATGGTACGGTTCATTTTGATTAATCCTAAAGCACCTATAAACTTGCTCAAGTAAAATGACTCTCACTAATTGATGTGGGAATGTCATCTTAGAAAAACTTATCTTTTCATCAGCTCGCCTTAACACTGCTTCCGATAATCCTAGAGATCCTCCTATAACAAATACAATATGACTTTTCCCTTTTACCCCTAAACTGGAAATATTTTCGGCTAATTCTTCCGAACTATACATCTTACCCTCTATCGCCAGCGCTATCACATAAGCGCCCTCTTTAATGTGCTTAAGAATAGCGTCCCCCTCTTTATTTTTAAGATCAACTTCCTGTTTAGCGCTCAAATTTTCTGGTGCTTTTTCGTCTGGCACTTCTTTGATATCAAGCTTACAATACTTAGAAAGCCTCTTAACATATTCCGCAACTGCTGCAGCTAAATATTTTTCTTTTAGCTTCCCTACGCAA
>CALJTN010000048.1 GCA_937976175.1 uncultured Clostridiaceae bacterium
CTTGGTGAAGTGAACGCATTTCTAGCGATATATACTTTTCGTTATAGCATAATCTAAGAAAAACTCTTAGACCAAGAAAATTTATAATCTAACCCCTTTGACTCCAAAGACAGAGCCTAAAAATGGTATCTTTAACTTTTGATATACATGTATATCTTCATTTAGAATAAGACTTTTATGCAGGTATACATTTACTCCTTCATATTCCATTAAAGTATAATGTTCTAAAGGAGAACAACTTTTCTGAGTCTCAATCCAGAGACTTCTTGTAGGTGTACCACCTCAACCACAAGAATTTACTACAGACTTAATTACTAAAACTGAAGCTTTCATCTTAATAGTATTAATAGCTTTACGATCTATAGTCAGCATAAAAACACCTCCATACCCATAGTGGGTACAATTATACTAGTATTTTATGCGGAAGGTGCTTAAATGTCAATGGAGTACAAGGGTTTTATATTTAAAATTTAAGCGATTTATTAATATAACCTTTTAGTCTATCATTAAAAGAAGGAATTTTAATACCCAGGCAATCTTTTATGAGAGAAGTATCCACACAGGTGTAGATAGGTTCTTTTATAATATTTGATAAAAGCTTATCCGAATTTACAATCAGTGGAACATTAAGATTACTAAATTCTATAATACTATTTATCAGCTGTGATTTTGATAAGTAGCCTTCATTGGTATAGTTATATACTCCATATTTATCCGTAACTAAAAGTCTTTCAAGGACTACAATTAAATCTTCAATATAAGTTACAGAAAGAGTAGGGTTTGAAAATAGGTAGATTGCTGTGTGTTTGCCTTTTATAAGTTTTCTCACGAAACAGTCATTACCACCAAATATATTTGAGGTACGAAGGATAAAGTATTTCTCACAAATGGTTTGAACTAGCTCCTCTCCACCTAGTTTGCTCTTACTATATACATTTAACGGTTTACATTCATCAATTTCACAGTAGGGTGATGATTTAGTATCACCATATACATCTGTGGTAGATAGGTATACTAGGGGAATATTAAGTGAATTACATGAATGGGCAATATTTAAAGTTCCTACAGTGTTTACTCCATAGGCTAAAGCTTCATTGTACTCACAAATATGTTTATTTGTTATAGCTGCAGTATGAATTACAGCATCAGGTTTTAATAAATTTAGAGTTTCTTCCGTAGCTATTTTATCCATTATGTTAAGTTGAGTTTTATCTAATGCATATATAGTATGTGACTTTGACATGTAGCTACAAAGATAAGTTCCAATATTACCTTTTGCGCCAGTTATTAAGATATTCATAAATACCTCCTAAAAGTTCATGCTATTAAATTATATGATTTAGTATTTTTATTATTAAAGAATTTATAAATTTTATTGAAGGAATTTATGAGAATTTAATCATATCCATAGATAGGGAAAGATAGCTAAATAAAGTAGACAGTATCCACCACTATACTGACTAGTCGATGTAAGGATGTGTAAATATAAATTGACATATATTGTTATGAAATATATAATTATAAATCTAAGTTTAGGACTGGAGGTGTAGTAATGGCAATAAATAAGAAGGAAATGGAATTAGAAAAGCACAAACTGGAGGAAACTGAAGAGTGGTTAAATGAACAAATTAATCTAGCGGTGAAAAAGGAAGAAGAATTAGAAAAAAAGATATCTATGTTAAAGAAGAGTTCCGGTGGCACTTATAGTGAAGAGTTAGCGTTAGTTCAGCAGGTATATGAGTTTGCAAATAAAAATTTACAAAAATACAGTGAAGCTGCGCACAAGCCCTATTTTGCAAGAATTGATTTTAGAGAACGAAGACGAGATACAGAAAGTTATTATATAGGTAAATTTAGTTTAAATGATAGCAGTGAGGGAGAAGAAAAAGTAATTGATTGGAGAGCTCCCATTGCGGATTTATATTATAGCGGTCAACAAGGAGAAGTCAGTTATAAGGCACCCTTAGGTTTTATTGAGGGTGAGCTATCATTGAAACGTAAATTTCTCATCAAAGATGAAAAGTTAGAAAATGCTTTTGATGAAGGTATTAATGATATTATCTTAAAATCCTCAAGTGATGAAAGTGAGGATAATGCATTAGTAGATGAATTCTTAAAGATAAATTTAGAGGAAAGTATAGGAAGCAAGCTTAAAGATGTAGTAGCTACAATTCAAAAGGAACAAAATGAAATTATAAGGGCAAGTAAGAATACCGCAATGATAATACAGGGCTCTGCAGGTTCAGGAAAGACTACAGTGGCGCTGCATAGACTAGCATACCTAATGTATAAATATAGTGAGAATTTATCCACCCATGAAATTTTAGTTGTGGCACCTAATAAACTATTCTTAGATTACATTTCTGATATTCTGCCGAGTCTTGGAGTAAGTGGAGTTAAGCAGAGCACCTTTGAAGACATTGCTTGTAACATTTTAAAATATAGTGGCAAAGTTTACACTAAGGATATTAAGTTTTCTTCAGTTATGGAGGATAGAAGTAAGGAAAAAGTAAAATTTATCACAACTAGCAGTAGATTTAAAGGAAGTATAACATATAAAAATATCATGGATAGATATTTAAAGTATATAGAAAAACAAGATAGTCAAGTAGGAGATATTTTAATTTACTTAAAGATAAAGTCATATTTAATGAGCTTACGGAAGGAAAAATATCCACAAATCTCTATGCTTTTATAAAAGCTGAAACAGTAATAGATGAAGCTCAAGATTATAGTAGTTTTCAGTTATTGGAAAAACCTTTGAAGAGTGCAAGCACATAAAGGAACAGCTTAAAAAGTACAGTGAAAATCATTGGGAGTTAATAAAAAACACGGATGAAAATTTTCAGTTAGATAAGAAAATATTATACGTAGTGCTTACTAGGGCTCTACATTTAGAATATGTTTTTTATAAGGGAAAACCGTCAACCTTATTAGAATAGGTTCAAAGGAATTTTTTTATAGTCTAAGTCGGTATATATAATTCTTAATTTGCTTAATTCTTCTTCAATAATTCTATGTTCCTCATACCTACAATTGCATCAGCTACTAAATAAGAGGGTCAAGATTATAAAAATTGATACTAATAATGGTTTTGGGAACTTCAGCTCTATAATATTAAAGTTATTCAAGGTATTACTCCTCCTAAAATGTTCTTGTTATATATACGAAGGAGAAACTAAAAAGGTGCACTAATTTGTAGTTATTTATATTGGATAAAAAATTATTCTAAAATAATGTAATAGGCACAATGTA
>CALJTN010000049.1 GCA_937976175.1 uncultured Clostridiaceae bacterium
TTAATGCAGATATGCAGAGAAATAAAAACCAAAGTAAGAAAGATGCTTGTAGTGATAAAGGAGAATATCCTAAAGGCGCCATGGGAGATTTCTTTAAGGGCGTAGCGCAAGGGTTTGATGAGGTATCGGACTTTTCAAAAGAAATCAAATGGTGTAAATGGTATAAGGTGCCGGTGAAAAACTTAGAGAATATGTATGATTTAAGCGATTATAACAAATACACAGTAGCATATTACCCTATGATATGCTACTACCCATATATTAAAAATCATAAATCATTTATGCTAGGATATAAATGTGACTCAACCGGAAAAATGAAGTATATCGTTTATGGTATACCTGGAACAAAAGCCAAGGCTCATCAGCCCTATGGAGGAAAAACTGGTTTTGTAACTTGGATTTCAGACAAGGAAAATGGTGAAATGGGACATTGGCTCATGTTTTATGACTTTAAAAAATCTACGATTGTTGTTCCAGTAAAAAAATAATATATAAGATTAAATGTGTGGTTATATAATCTAGCCACACATTTAATTTTTTAATATTCTTTTAATATATATCATATATTGTATTAATATTAATATATGGAGGGGTACGTTGAAGGTTATATTTATAAATAGAAAAAAAGTTGGAATTATAGTAATAATCCTAGGACTTATGATGACACTTTGGGGAATATCAAAACAATTCAATGACAAGTTAAAAACTGCTATTCTTGTAGAGAACAATATTAATTTGTTAAATAATTATGAGGTCCTAGATGGAAGAGTAAGTTATAAGTTGCCGGTGGGATGGACAACAAAAGAAAAAAGTTTCTCTGGAGGGGAGATTATGTATCACAACGATTTTCAATCGTCAGATGCAGTAATTCATGGCTTCATGGAAGTATGGAAAAGTAAACAGGAGCTAAAAGTATTTTTAGAAAACAGCAAAAATATATCTAAAGAACAAAATACAATTAAAAATTATAAAATGAATAACATTCTTATAAATGGAAAAAAAGCTTACTTAGTGCAATACTTAATTAGTGTAGCCGATAATAATTGGTACAAGGCTTATGAATATTTTATTCAGGGTGAAGAAGAGTTTTATAGATTCTCATTTTTTACAAGAAGTGTTAACTTCAAGGAGGCATATGGAGCTATTTTTGAAAGCATAGTTGAAACGTTAAAAATTAATTAAATTTGCTTAAAGCTTTTTAAAGTATTATAATTTATCTAATAGTATTAAAAATTCGCGGATATGTTGTGATTTCCTGCAAAAATCACTGAGGAGGATAACCAATGATGAAAAGTAAAAACAAGTTTATTATATTTTCGTTTATGATTATAGTTATATTTACATTTACAGGGTGTAAAAACCTTAATGAAGTTAAAGTAAAGCTTGGAATAAAGAATAATGATTTTGAATATATTAAGCAAGGTAGAATTAAAAAAATAATAATACAAAGTACTAGAGATAAAGGATTTAGATTTGTAGTAACAGATGAAATAGCAATAAAAGATTTATATGAAATTTTATCATCATCTAAGGAAGTTGAAGTAAAGTCAACACTAGACTCTGATTATATATTTGAAATGTATGAGGGTGTGGATAAAGTTCATAAATTTAATTATATAGCAGGTCTTGATGAAAAAAATGCAGCTAACTTATATAGTGAAGATAAAAGTTACATTGTATCTAAAAGACTTGATAATGATATCATACAGAACTTTTGGAATATTAGAAAGCCTATAGATTTTAAAACTGTATATTATAACTCAATTTTAAGGGTATTAGATAATTATTTAAAAGGTGAAAGCAAAGATAAAAAGATAGTCCTTGATATAAGTGAAGACAATGAGGCTGGTAAGTTTATACTATCAACTGATGTAGAAATTTTTAAAAACCAATTATTGAATAATTTTAATACAATTTTACTGAAAGATAAAGATATGGATTATGATACGTTGATAAAAGTTAAAACAGAAGGATATAAAGCTACTATATATAAATCCACTATGACTATTAAGACCTCATTAAGTGAGAAAGAAAAGAAATATTATGTAGTAGCAAAATATGATAATGGTTTATGGAATATTGAAATTTTTGAAGATAAAAAACCTGATAAATTTTAGAGGTATTTTATTAAATAGTAAAAAGCTGTATTTAAGATCATAATACGGCTTTTTACCATGTAAACTTACTTAAAGGAAATATTCTATTTTATCGTTAAGCATGTTAGTGGGAGAAACAGTATTTATATCAACAGTATCTCCTATTTTTGAGTTTTTGGGTAAGCGAGCATTGCTTACGTCCATAGTAGTTCCATCTAAAAAATTTATAAAAGCATCTGTATTATTCATATCTATTATTTTTCCAATCATTATAAAAACATCCTTTCATAAATATAAAGTAACTTACTATAGTTTTAGCAAAGAGTACTATTATATTCATGAAAGTAGTAATATTTTTATGAATTATATAAAAGAAAATTTACACTATGTTTTTTTGATATACTTAAACTAAAAACCACCTATCACAAAGTGATAGGTGGTTTACCTATAATTAATTTATATTATAGATTAATCTAGATTTTGAATTATAATCTAGTAACGTTTGAAGCTTGAGGTCCTCTAGCTCCAGTAGTTATTTCGAATTGAACTTGTTGTCCTTCTTCTAAAGATTTATATCCATCTCCTTGAATAGCTGAAAAATGTACGAATACATCTTCTTCTCCTTCTACGGATAAAAATCCAAACCCTTTTTCTGAATTAAACCATTTAACTGTACCTGTTTTCATATAACTTCCTCCTGAATAAAAAAATTTGTAACATTTGTAACATAACTATAATAATACTACACTTTAGTAGATTTTTAAATAGTTTTTCGAAAAAAATAATATTATTGCTGTGGATATATTATCTTTTAATGAAAACATTTCTAAATTTAATTTAATTTATTATATTATGTTATTTTTATAAAACTTTTTCCTTTATAGCACTACAGTATTTTTAGTAGTGTTTAAGTTAAGCTGTAAATATAGTTTGGCTTTTAAGATTATTTTTATACTATTTTTATGAAAAATTTTATGATAATAACTTAAGAAAAGGATTTATACTGTTATTAGGTGTATCTCTTTATTAGAGTAAATAGGCTGAATTTTAGTGTATTAGAGTATAATGGATAATGTCAACAGCATAGTAACCGTAAAAAACCAAAGGATATTGAGATAATTAAAAGCAATTGAATGTATTATATGCTAGAAGTTAATTTTCAAATTGATATAAAAATTTTACTAGAGTATAATAAGCAAAGTACAAGATATTGTGTTCGGGAGGTTCTAAATATGCTACATGTTGTCAAAAGAGATGGACGAGAGGTCAAGTTTAATTCAATAAAAATTACAAACGCCATAAAGGGAGCGACGGATGAGATAGGTTTTAACTTAAAAGAAAGTGAAGTTATAGAACTAACTCAAAAAGCTATAGAAAGAATTGAGAATTTGGACAAACAGCAACTTTCTGTGGAAGAAATACAGAATATTGTTGAAGATACACTTTTAGAAAATGGTCATAAGCCTATTGGAGTGGCTTTTTCAAACTATAGGCGTGAGCGTAACAAGATTAGAGAAATAAAGTCTGACCTTATGAAGGCTATAGAAAAAATAGGAGTAGAGACAGATAGGGATAATGCTAATGTGGGGAATAACTTTAGTTCTAAGTTGCTTAGAATTGCTAGTGAATCTAATAAATGGCATAACTTATCTATGATGCCTAAGCATTTAGCAAAAGCACATGAAAATGGCGACGTCTACTACCATGATTTAGATAGCTATAATTTAACTACAAATTGTTTACATATACCAACGAGGGAAGTTTTAGAAAGAGGCTTTAATACTGGCTATGGATATATAAGAAAAGCAAAAAGGATAGAGTCGGCAGCAGAGCTTTCATGTATTTTACTTCAATCAACGCAGAATGATATGTTTGGAGGCCAGTCACACCCGAATTTTGACAACGACATGGCAGCATTTATAGAATATACAAGACAGGAAATTAGACAGGAACTAAGGGAGCTTGCTGTAGATGAAAATAAACTCCACGAGTTTGCAGAACGTAAGCTAAGAAGGATTATAGAACAATCCATGCAGGGAATAGTATATAATTTAAATACAATGCATAGTAGAGCAGGATCACAGGTACCCTTTAGCTCAATGAATATTGGAATACCAGAATCTAAAGATGCGGCCCTGGTATGCGAAATATTCTTGATTGAATACGAAAAAGGACTTGGAAAAGGAGAACAACCTGTATTTCCAAACATAATTTTTAGAGTTAAAAAGGGAGTCAACAGAGAAAAAACGGATCCATATCATTACTTATATAAGCTTGCTTGCCGAGTTGCTAGTAAGAGGATGAATCCTACCTTTATGAATTTAGATTCCGATTTTAATAAATCCTACTATGACCAAGGTATTATTCCAGCTACTATGGGATGTCGTACTTATATTTGTGCCAATGTAAATGGAGAAGAAGGAACAAAAGGCAGAGGGAACATTGCTCCATTAACTATAAACCTTCCTAGGTTAGGTATATTATCCAAAGGGGATATGGGTAAATTTTACAAATTGCTTGATAGTAAGTTAGAACTTGCTAGAGAAGCACTTATGCACAGATATGATGTGTTGAAAAAATTAAGAGTGAAGGATTTACCTTTTGTAGCTGGACAAGGCCTCATGTTAGGAAGTGAAGGTTTAGCACCTGATGATTCTATAGAACCTATTTTAAAAAACGGATCATGGGTTATTGGTTTTATAGGACTTGCAGAAACCCTAGCAGCAATAACTGGAAAACATCATGGCGAATGCGAGGACTCTAGAAACCTAGGAGTTGAAATAATATCCTATATAAGAAAGTATACTGATAGGTTAATAGAGGAAACTAAGCTTAATTGGAGCACCTGCGCTACACCTGCTGAAGGGCTAAGTGGTAGATTTATACTTCAGGACAAAGCTGTATTTGGTGAAATCCAAGGAGTTACGGATAAAGAGTATTACACAAATAGCTATCATGTTCCAGTAGGATATAAAGTATCCATTAAGGAAAAAATAGATATTGAGGCACCATATCATAAATTATGCAATGCTGGTCATATTAGTTACATAGAGCTTGATGATTATCCAACAGAAGAAACAATAATGGATATACTAGATTATGCATATAAGCAAACAAACATAAGTTATATGGGTATAAATTTTCACATAAGGTATTGTAAGGAATGTGGCACGTATGTACAAAGTGGAGTTCAAAAGTGTACAAAGTGTGGCAGTCATAATATACAGGGAATTTCGAGAGTAACAGGTTATTTAAGTTTAGATGAGCGCTTTGGTGGTGGAAAAACTGCAGAGAGAGCGGATAGAATATCCCATACCGAGGATCATTCATCTATTTATTAATAGTTCACTGACGTGTTGGTTAAATAATGGGCAATTGTATTAAACAATTGCCCATTATTTATATTAATCTTATATTATAAGGGGTGGTGTATTGAATGAAGCTTCAAATAGGTGGTTTTTTAGACAATTCTTTAGTCAATGGAGATGGACTCAGATCTGTAATCTTTGTGTCTGGCTGCATCCATAATTGTGAAAGTTGCCAGAATGGATTTATGCAAGATTTTAATTATGGGGACCCTACCTCAATACAAGATGTTTTACAGAAAATAAAGAGGAATATGCCTATAATAAAGGGGGTTACCTTTTCGGGAGGAGAGCCTTTTGAAAGTGCGGCAGCTTTATCAGAATTGTCAGAGGCAATTAGAGAACTCGGATTAAGTATTTGGTGTTATAGTGGGTACACTTTTGAGGAGATAATGCATAGTGGGGATAGTGACAAACTAAGGCTACTAGGTTTTATAGACGTGCTTATTGATGGCAAGTTTGATGAAACACTAAAGGAGGGTGCTATTAAGTATACTGGGTCCTCTAATCAGAGAATCATTGATATTCACAAAAGTATTTTAAGAAATCAAGTCATACTATGGAATATATAATAAAAGCCTTCTATTTGTGAAAATAGAAGGCTTTTATTATATATAATTTAATATTTTCACGGACATTGATTCGGTTAGCTCACCATTAAGTACTAAAGTGTTACTATCTGTTTTTGAAGCGTTTTTCATATACATAAGAAATGTTTCTACCCCCTCTAAGGGAAAGGATACTTGAGGAGTTTTATAGTGCATAGGTATAACTATCTTTGGATTTATTTTCTCAGTGACTTCAGAAGCTTCCTTACCACTTAGAGTGTAATTACCACCTACCGGAATAAAAAGTATATCTACGTTTCCAATGACTTCCATATCATCATTTGAAAGCGTATGGCCTAAGTCCCCTAAATGACATAGGGCGTAGCCATCAATTTTAAAGGTAAAGATTATATTATCACCGCGTTTTGCACCTTTATCTTTATCGTGATAAGAGGGAATGCCTTTTATAGGGATATCACACACATAGAACATGCCAACCTTATCTATAATTTTATAATTCCCTTTTAGTTTACTAGAATAGTTATGATCAAAATGTTTATGACTTATAGTTACAACATCTACACTATCTTTATAAACTTCATACCCTAAAGTAGTATCAAATGGATCAGTTAAAAGCTTCCTGCCCTTTGAATCCTCTAAAAGGAAACAGGAATGACCTAGCCAAGTTATTCTCATGGGACATCTCCTTTGTAAATAAGTTTTTGACTTTTTATTCTAAATTGAAACAAACAGGTAAAATAAACGTATTCTATAGTGAAAGAACATTTTATATGGTTGTTTATGGTTCAATTATTGCACTTTCATTGGATAAATATACTATCGAAGAAGTAAAAATAATGAATTTCAATATATTTTTGAAAAATACTAAAAAAATATTTGTAAATTATAGAGAGGAGAAGAAAAGTATAGTATAATAAGTTCATAAATGAAACTACAATTTACATCCATGGTTAAAATAATCTAAATAATGATATAAATAACAAAGTATAAAAAGCATGGCGATTTAGGAGGGGTTATATGAAAAATATCTTTAAAGCATTTATAATTTTGATTTTAACTTTTATATTATGTATACCTATGCAAACAATAGTAAAGGCTAGCACTTATACAAATATGGGTTCTAAAAAAGATGTGCTAGTTAGTAAACCCTGGACCGTGAGTTTTAACAAGCCTTTGAGTGCTGCTACTGTAAATAGCACAAACATTAAGGTGGTTTCAGAGAGTAATAAGTATATGGATATCAAGGTTACCTTATCCAATAATAATAAAAATGTAATAGTTGAGTCTATAAAAAATTATGAAGCTAATGTGAAATATACGTTGATAGTTACAGAAAAGGTTAAGTGTGAAGATGGAAAACCTCTTCCTAAAGAAGTAAGAATGGAGTTTAATACTAAAGGTGCACCTACGAAACCAAGTGAATTCACTGTATGCATTGACCCAGCTCAGTATTATACAGAAAATACTGGGAAAAGTGGTATTAAAGCTAAAGATATAAATCTAAGTATAGCTTTAAAACTAGGTAGTGTATTAAAAGCAAGGGGATTTAAAGTAGTATATACAAGAGATAATGATTCCGTATCTTGGAGCAAAACTAACGAGGATGATGCAAAAGCTACAATAGCAAGGAACGCAAAAGCTGATGTACTTTTAAGTGTAAACACTAATGCATTCCCTTCAAATACTGCGGTTAAGGGAATTGAAACATATTACCTATCCAATCTTAGCAATGATAAGATGTTAGCCACCTTAATACAAAATGAACTCATAAAAGCAACAGGAGCTATCAATAGGGGTATAAAGGAAGGTAGCCTTGAAATTTTAAAAAGGACAAGCTCCCCTGTAGCGGTTTTGCAATTAGGATTCTTAAGCAATTTAGAAGATGAGGTATTATTAGCTAGCGCAGAGTATCAAAATAATGCTGCAAAGGCTATAGCTAATGGATTAATGAATTATGCTGGATTTAACAATACTGATACTAGTTATGATTCTGTTTTAAAAATATCTTCAGTTCAAGATATTGCGGTTAGCCTTGAGGAGGGTAGTAAGTATATCTTCCCTAAAACACTACAAGCAACTATGAGTAATAACTCAAAACAAGAGGTGCAAGTACAATGGCTTCAAGACTTTGTTAGCTTAAGTAATCCAGGTACTTATACTTATGAAGGCGATATAAAAGATTATGATAAGAAGGTTAAAGCTGTAATTCAGGTAACTAAAACACAAACAGAAAAATTTATTGTATGTATAAACGCAGCAAGGGGTGGCAGCGATAACGGGGCCATGGGACCTACTGGATTAAAAGAGAAGGATGTTAATTTAGATGTAGCCCTGAGGCTAGGTAAGCTTTTGGAAAAGGAAAATGTACAAGTTATTTATACTAGGTCAGGGGATAGTGTAACTTGGAATAGCAGTAATGAAATACAAGAAAGAATTAATATCGCTAATAATGCTAAGTCTGATTTGCTTGTTACAATTAGTTGTAATAGCGTTGCTTCTGAAACTGCTAATGGTATAGAGACTTACTACTTAAATGGAAGTGCAAAGGGTAAGCAATTGGCTGAATATATTCAAGCACAATTAATAAGTAAAACTGGAGCAGTAGATAGGAAAATTATAGGTAGTGAATTAAATAGTTTAAAACTATCTAATGCACCAGGAGTTATGGCAACACTAGGGTTCATAAGCAATAAAACTGAGGAAGGCAAATTAAAAACCACTGAATACAAAGATAAACTAGCTTCGGCTTTTGCAGAAGCAATTGTTAAATACATAAGCGTAAATCCTAAAAGTGGAAGTAGCAATGGAGGTACAGCTTTAGGCAATGTAAATATAAACGATATTACAGAAAATATAAGAAAAGGTGATACATACACTTTGCCTTTAAGAATTAAGATAGCTACAGACAATGGTGAGGAAAAAGAAGTAGATGTAGTTTGGGATATTAAGTCACTAGATACAACCAAAGTTGGATCTTATAGCATTCAAGGAACTATTAAAGAGAGCACTAAAAAAGCTAATTTAGTAGTAAACGTAATAGAGATTACTAAAACCAACTACAAAGTAGTTTTAGATGCAGGACATGGAGGTCATGATCCAGGAGCAGTAGGCGCCACAGGTCTTCAAGAAAAGACAGTAGCATTAGCAATAACTTTAAAGGTAGGAAATATATTAGCTAAGAATGGTGTTGAAACCATATACACAAGAACAAGTGACAATATAACTTGGTCCACTAACCAAACTCAAAATATGCAGGCTAGGTGTGATATCTCCAATAAGGCTAAACCGAATTATTTTGTAAGTATTCATGCTAATAGCTTTACAAGTCCAGCAGCTAATGGCATTGAAACTTGGTATTTAAGTGGGAATACAGCGGGGGCGAAGCTA
>CALJTN010000050.1 GCA_937976175.1 uncultured Clostridiaceae bacterium
TTTTAGCTAATGAATTAAAGATTCATCCTTATATATGTGAAAAAATGATCTCGCAGAGTATGAAGTTTACTTTAAAGGGGCTAAAGAGAAATATTGAGATGTGTGTTGAAACGGAGAAAACTTTGAAAAGTACTTCTACAGATCATAAAATAAACCTTGAAATTTTCATGATAAAGACTGTGATGTAATGGAATAAAACCCATTTGGGAACATCCATTGATGCAATTATAGAAAATATATACTGTTTTTAGCTTTTAAGCTATCTTTAATCCAAAAAAATAAAGAACCGGTGTAGATCACCGGTTATTTATTATGCAGTTAAAGAATTTAACTTTGCTGCTAGTCTTGACTTTCTTCTTGCTGCCTTGTTCTTGTGAACTATTCCCTTTGTTACAGCCATATCTAAAGCTTTTACCACGTTTGCGTATGTAACCTTAGCTTCTTCAACATTGCCAGTAACGACAGCTGTTTCAAATTTCTTTATCTTAGTTTTTAAAGCAGACTTAATCATTGTATTTCTAAGTGTCTTAACTTCAGTAACCTTAATTCTCTTCTTTGCCGATTGAATATTTGCCATTTATTTTCACCCCCCTTGTATTTAATAACGTGTCAGCAGCTTTGGGGAAAACTGCGTACGAGTCTCTTTAATAGACAACTGATATTATAGCATTAAAACTAGAGCACTTCAAGTGGAATTTAACCTATATATAGAAATTTTAATATAATGTCGAATTTGAAAGAAGTGAAAAATTAAAAAAATATTTTTGTAAGAATAGGAAATACCTATTAGGAAAAGCTAATATTAAAAATCTAGTTGAGGTGAAATTATGATAAGTGTAAGAACTGATTTAGCAGTAGAAGCTAAAGAAATATACAAAGCAGAAAACAATGGCGACATGCCTGGTATTGATGTAGAAGAGTATAGTGAGGGCGATATTAAAGTTACTAATGTAAAAATAGTAAGTGACATTGGCGAAAAAATGATGGGAAAACCAAAAGGTACATATATAACTATTGATATCCCAGAATTTGTCCACTATGATGCTGAAGCTATGGACAGAGTAAGTGTTGTAATGGGAAAGGTGCTTACACCTTTAATAAAATTAGAGGATAGTATGACGGCCCTTGTGGTTGGGCTTGGTAATTGGAATGTTACTCCTGATGCTGTAGGACCAAAAGTTGTGTCTAAAATCATGGTAACTAGGCACTTGAAACAATTAGTACCAGACTCTATAGACGAAGGCATAAGACCGGTGTGTGCTATATCACCTGGAGTGCTAGGAATAACCGGTATGGAAACTGGTGAAATTATTAGAGGGATAGTAGAGCGAATTAAACCTAACTTAGTAATTTGTATTGATGCCTTAGCTTCTAGAAAAATGGATAGGGTGAACCGAACTATACAGATAGGGACTACTGGAATTTCTCCTGGAGCAGGAATAGGAAATCGAAGGATGGAAATAAGTGAAAAAACCTTAGGTGTACCTGTTATTGCTATTGGCATTCCAACTGTAGTGGATGCTGCTACATTAGCAAATGACACCATTGACTTGGTATTGGATGAGATGATTAAATCTGCAAAGGCCGGTGGAGAGTTTTACAATATGCTTAAATCCATTGATAAGGCAGAAAAACAAAAGATGATCACAGAGGTTCTAAACCCATATGTTGGAAATTTAGTGGTTACACCCAAGGAAATTGATATGGTTATAAATTCTGTTTCTAAGATTATTGCCAACGGCATTAACATATGCCTTCAACCGGCACTTGAATTAGAGGATATAAATAAGTATCTAAACTAGTAATAATATTGTATGTTCCCTCATATATATTGTATAAACAGGGGGGATAAAAATGAGTTACAAAGGTATAGAATTTAAAGGTAAGAATGAGTTAAATGAAAAAAGTAATTGTTCAAAATATACTATTAATAAAAATGGTAATGTGAGAATGTTTTTAAGTATTTTCACATTACTCATTATTTTTTTATTAGGTTTACTTTTACCTAAAAGTACCAAGGCTTATAATGAAGGAAAATACCGAAATTATTTTTATGTTAGGGTTATTAATCATACACTATCTTTAGTTAAGTCCTCAAGTACTGAAGAAGAATATATTAACAGTGAAAATGGCATGAAAATTGCAACTTTATCATTTTTAGGAATAGATATTTTAAATCCTATATCAATAATAACTAAAGAGGTTGCATATTTGAATAAGAATGAAGGCAATACTGATTTAAATACGAGTAATTACAATGACCAAGGAGGAAATTTAAATACATTTATTCTTAACCCTTTTAAATTAGAGGATGAGCAAGTGAGTAAGTCAGAAGCCAAAGGCGAAGAATCTAACCAAGTAGCAAAGCTTTACAATCCCGATTTGAAAAAGGCTTTAAACAATGCCAAGCCAGAGGTACTTATATATCACTCACATACCTCAGAATCATATAAGTCATCAGGAGCTGACACGTCTAAAACTAGCAGTACTATGGATCAAACAAAAAATGTATGTGCTGTAGGAGACGTGATAACTGAGGAACTAGAAAAAAAATATGGCATTGCGGTTATACATGATAAGACTGTACATGACAAAGGAGATTACAATGGGGCCTACAAAAAGGCTGGAGCTACTTTAGATAAGTACTTAAAAGAATATGGGGATTTTAAATTAATTATAGATTTACATAGAGATAGTGTGGATAAAAAAGAAGTAACCACTAAGATAAATGGGGAAAATGTTGCTAGGTTTATGTTTGTAGTGACAGAGAAAAACCCTAGATATGTAAAGCAGAAGCATTTAATAGATTCTATGATAAAAATATCAAATAAACTATTTCCTGACCTTTTAAGAAACAGAGAAATCTATGCTTATGATTGGGGAATAGGATTCTATAATCAGAATAGAAGTGATAATGCTGTGTTACTTGAAGTGGGGTCAAACAGCAACACAATTGAAGAGGCAAAAAACACTGGTAAATATTTAGCAAGAATCATTGCAGAGCAAATAAATGGGAAAAATGAATAATTTATTTTAAAAAGTGCATCCTTACTAAGGGAGAGATAATAATTAGTAATTGTTATCTCTTGAAAAACTGTTGGGAGGCACTTTTAATGCGTAAAAAAGGTAGAATTAAATATTTGCTTGTGGTTTTTCTTTGTTTTTTCATATTAATATATGGGTTTATTAAAGTTAATATATATAAGCCTGAACTTGTGAGAAAAAAATCAAAATTTACAATAGACTTTAAATCAAAACCTTTTGATTTCAGAGTAGAGATGAAGGAATATGTTTTTTATATAAATAGTAAAGTTGTCGATAATATGAAGGAACAATGCGTAGATGTATATAATAATATTTTCTCAAAACCATAAAAATATAAATGCTTTAGGTTAAATAAAGTAATGTAAAAGCACTTTGTATTGACAAAGCTAGAGATATCTATGATATAATTTAATTTGATTTGTAAAAACTACTATGCTTTAAGATAAAGTATATTTGTGTTAAAATAAAGCAAATGTTACAGCACCGCAGGTGATGAACAACTGCGTAGGTAAGGATCTAATTCATATAGAATAATGGGGGTAAAAATTAATGCAGAGCAATAGACAAAAATACATAAGAAACTTTTCTATAGTTGCACATATTGATCATGGCAAGTCTACTCTTGCGGACAGATTATTAGAAAGCACAGGTACCTTAACTAAAAGAGAGATGGAAGAACAAGTGCTTGATAATATGGATTTAGAAAGAGAAAGAGGCATTACCATAAAATCTCAACCAGCAAGGCTTGTGTATAAAAGACAGAATGGAGAAGAATACATATTAAATCTTATCGATACTCCAGGACATGTAGATTTTAATTATGAGGTTTCAAGGAGCTTAGCTGCTTGTGAAGGGGCGGTGCTTGTAGTTGATGCATCCCAAGGAATTCAAGCTCAAACCTTAGCAAACTGTTATCTTGCTTTAGACAACAACCTTGATATTGCACCAGTTGTTAATAAGATAGATCTTCCTAGTGCAAGACCGGGAGAGGTAATTCAGGAAATTGAGGATGTAATAGGAATTGAAGCTCAAGATGCTCCTCTAATTTCAGCTAAAACTGGACTTAATATAGGAGATGTTTTAGAAACTGTAGTAAATAAGATTTCAGCACCTAGTGGAGACGAAGAGGCGCCACTCAAAGCACTGATTTTTGATTCTTCCTATGATAGCTATAAAGGTGTTGTATGCTATGTAAGAATTAGAGATGGTAAAGTTAAAGCAGGAACAAAGATTAAGTTAATGAATACTAATAAAATCTATGACGTAGTAGAGGTTGGAGTTTTCGTGCCAAATTATCTACCAGTAGCTGAGCTTAGTGCTGGAGATGTTGGATATATAACTGCTTCTATAAAAAATGTTAGAGATGCCCGTGTAGGGGATACAGTAACAGAGGCTGGTAGACCGGCGTTGGAAGCACTTCAGGGATATAGACCAGCTGTGCCTATGGTATTTAGTGGTATTTACCCTGTAGATGGTGCTAAATATGGAGAGTTAAAGGAAGCATTAGAGAAGCTTCAACTAAATGATGCAGCTCTTGGCTTTGAACCGGAGACGTCTATAGCTTTAGGTTTTGGCTTTAGGTGTGGATTCTTAGGTCTTCTTCATATGGAAGTAATACAAGAAAGAATAGAAAGAGAATTCAATCTGGATATTATCACTACAGCACCTTCAGTTATATATAAAGTAATGAAAACTAGCGGAGAATTAATAGAAATAACAAATCCTACAAATCTCCCAGAACCTACAGAAATTAATTACATGGAAGAACCAATAGTTAAAGCCTCTATAATAACACCATCAGAGCATCTAGGAACAGTTATGGAGCTATGCCAGCAAAAAAGAGGAATATACATTGATATGCATTATATAGAAACCACAAGAGTGGTAGTTAATTATGATTTGCCACTTAATGAAATAGTATATGACTTTTTCGATGCTTTAAAATCAAGAACTAAGGGCTATGCATCTTTTGATTATGAATTAAAGGGATATATCAAGGCGAATCTTGTAAAACTTGATATCTTACTTAAGGGAGAAAAAGTTGATGCACTTTCTATGATTGTTCCAGAGGAGACGGCTTCCCATAGAGGAAGAGCTATGGCAGAAAAGCTAAAAGAGCATATACCAAGACAAATGTTTGAAATTCCAATCCAAGCTGCTATAAATGCAAAGATAATTGCAAGAGAAACTGTAAAAGCAATGAGAAAAGATGTATTAGCTAAGTGTTATGGCGGAGATATTTCAAGAAAGAGAAAATTATTAGAGAAACAAAAGGAAGGTAAAAAGAGAATGAGACAAGTGGGAAGCGTAGAAGTTCCACAAGAAGCATTTATGGCTATACTTAAGGTAGATTAATTGAAATAGAAAGAAGGCTTAAACTATGAAAAGTGTGGCGTTATATATACATATTCCTTTTTGCAAGCAGAAGTGTTTATATTGTGACTTCCCTTCTTTCGCTGGTAAAGAGGAGTATATGCCTCTTTATGCCGCAGCCTTAGCGAAAGAAATAGATAGCATAAAAGATAAAAAGATAAAAACTATATTTATAGGTGGGGGAACTCCCACCTATTTATCTTTAGAAGGCTGGGAAGTAATAAAAAAAAGTATAAACAGATTAAATATGTGTGAGGATTTAGAATTTACAGTGGAAGGTAATCCGGGAACCTTTACAAGAGAAAAATTAACTTTTTTCAAAAAAATGGGAGTGAATAGACTAAGCATTGGACTTCAAGCATTTCAAGACTCTTTGCTAAAAGAACTGGGGAGGATCCATACTATTGAAGATTTTAAACAAAGCTTTAAAATAGCTCGGGAACTAGGTTTTGATAACATCAATGTAGATTTAATGTTTGGACTACCTGGTCAAACGTTTAAGCAGTGGATAGATACGCTAAAGAATGTAACTGAGCTTAATCCGGAACATTTATCTTGTTACAGTTTGATAGTAGAAGAGGGGACGAGTTTTTATAAAAACTTTGAGCAAGGCACATTAAATCTTCCAGAGGAGGATTTAGAAAGAAGTATGCAGGCTGAGGCTATAGAATATTTAAGGGAAAAAGGATATATACAATACGAGATTTCAAACTTTGCAAAAGAACATAGGCACTGTAGACATAATCTAGTGTATTGGAATTTAGGTGAATATATTGGGTGTGGAGCTGCTTCACATTCCTATAATAATGGAATTAGGTATAGAAATGAAGAGAATGCAGAAAAATATATTGAAAAAATAAATACTGAGGGATGCGCAATTGTAGAAAGAAGAAAAAATTCTCTAAAAGATGACATGGAAGAATTTATGTTCATGGGTCTTAGAAAAAGCCAAGGTATAAGTAAAAGTGAGTTTGAGAAAAGATTTAACAAAGATATTCACAGTGTTTATGGAGACGTAATAAGTAAATACACAGACACACTATTCATGAAGGAAGATGATAATAACGTTTTTTTAACCTATGAAGGTATTGAGCTATCTAATGTAATTATGGCGGAATTTCTTCTATAGGAATTTTAAAATACTGGTTAAGAGTGAAAAAGGTATTTTAACCTAAATACCTCAACTGACCGTAGAAAAATAAAAAATAAATGGTATAAGGTTAGAGGAAATAAGGAGCTTTATTTTTAATGAAGCTCCTTAGAAAATTAGAGTAAAATGAAGCATTTAAAACCTAAGTTGTAATAATCGGTATAAAATGGCTATATTGAAAAATGAGGCTTATTGACAAATACAATAGTAAATGGTATTTTAAACATGTACTCGTTAGCACTCAAAGGTAGTGAGTGCTAATAAAAGAGGTGATAGTATGGAAATGGATGAAAGAAAAATTAAAATACTTCAGGCTATAGTTACAGATTATATAAATAATGGTGAGCCTGTAGGGTCCAGAACCATAGCTAAAAAGTATGACCTAGGCATCAGTTCAGCTACTATTAGAAATGAGATGTCGGACCTTGAAGAGATGGGATATATAGAGCAGCTACATACCTCATCAGGCAGAAAACCATCAGACAAGGGTTATAGATTATATGTTGATAGGCTTATGCAAATCACAAAATTATCTACTGAGGAACAATATATGATCAAAAATCAGCTTATTAATGCTGCTTTATATGAGATTGATAAGATTCTTAAGACAGCAACACAAATGCTTTCAGACCTTACTAATCTTACATCTATAGTTAAGGCGCCCTCTGTTCAAAAAAGCTGTATAAAATACATTCAGTTAATAAATTTAGATTCTGGAAGTGTTTTATTTGTAATTATTACTGATAGTGGAATCATTAAAAATAACCTTATTAAAGTTAGTAAACCTATCGGTAGCGCTATCATAGAAAGACTTACTAATATACTTAATTTTAGATTGGGAAAACTTACTATTGAACAGATAAATTTAGAAGTCATTAATAATTTAAAAATTGACTTAGCTTCTTATCAAGAAATTTTTGATGGCATTATTCCAGCACTATATGATAGTTTGTCTGGTGTTGAAACTTCAGAAGTATATATTCAGGGTGCTACAAATATATTTAACTACCCGGAATATAACAACATTGATAAGGCTAGAGAATTTTTAGTTTTAGTAGACAATAAAGAGAGTATAAATAGTTTATTAGGTACTCAGGACATTACTGGGAATATTACAATCAAGATTGGTGGGGAAAATTTTGTTGAGTGTGCTAGAGAGTGCAGTATTATAACGGCGGTTTATAGTGCATCAGGAATACCCCTCGGATCTATTGGTGTAATAGGACCAACGAGAATACCCTATGGAAAAGTTATATCTGTATTAACTGAAATAGTTAAAGAGTTAAATGATAATATAGCTCAAATTTACGACGATCATAGGTAAGATTTTCAATTGCAATCTTTACTTTGAGTCTGAAATGGAGGAATGATTGAGTGAATATGAATAATGAGGAAATTTTAAAAGAAGAAGATACATCAATGCCTAGTGGGACTTCAAATTCAATTAGTGAAACTGAAGAACCTAAGGGCACTATAGACGAAACTGAGGGTTTTGTAGAAGAAACTCCAGCAGAATCTGAAATAATAGAAGATGAAGAGTTTGAAGAACTTTTAGAAAGTGAAAGAGAAAAAGATATGAAAAAGAAAACTGCTAAATTAGAAGAAGAAAATAAAAAATTACAGAATGAGGTTAATGCCTTTAAAGATAAACTTTTAAGGACAGCTGCTGAATATGAGAACTTTAGAAAAAGAACAGCAAAAGAAAAGGAAGGCATATATACTGACGCTTGTGAAGATGTTTTAAAAGAAGTTCTACCAGTACTCGACAATTTAGAAAGAGCACTTTCAGTTGAAGGTTCTGGCCAGGACTTAAGAATCGGTGTAGAGATGATAGTAAGACAATTTAATGATGCCTTTAGCAAATTAGGAGTGGAAGAATTAGCATCAGAAGGTGAATTTGACCCAAATCTTCATAATGCAGTAATGCATATTCAAGATGAAAAGTATGGAGCTAATGAAATAGTTGAAGTATTTCAAAAGGGCTATAAAAGAGCAAATAAGGTATTAAGGCATAGTATGGTAAAAGTTGCAAACTAAAATTTATAATATAAAAAGTCTAGGAAACGTAACAAAAATAATTGTTATGAACTAAAAGGAATACAAGGAGGAAATAATAATGGGAAAAATTATAGGAATTGATTTAGGTACAACAAATTCATGTGTAGCAGTAATGGAGGGTGGAGAACCCGTAGTAATATCTAATTCAGAAGGCGCAAGAACTACACCATCTGTAGTTTCATTCCAAGCAAGCGGAGAAAGATTAGTAGGTCAAGTGGCTAAGAGGCAATCAATTACAAACCCAGATAAAACAATAATATCAATTAAAAGAGAAATGGGTACTGATCATAAAGTAAATATTGAAGGAAAATCACACACACCACAAGAAATTTCAGCTATGATTCTGCAAAAAATTAAAGCTGATGCAGAGGCATACCTAGGAGAAGCAGTTACAGAAGCCGTAATAACAGTACCTGCATATTTCAATGATAGCCAAAGACAAGCAACGAAAGATGCTGGAAAGATAGCTGGACTTGAAGTTAAGAGAATAATAAATGAGCCAACAGCAGCAGCACTAGCCTATGGTTTAGATAAAATGGACGTTAACCAAAAAATACTAGTATATGATCTAGGTGGCGGTACATTTGACGTATCTATATTAGAACTAGGTGATGGGTTATTCGAAGTTAAATCAACTAATGGAAATACTAAACTTGGTGGAGATGACTTTGACCAAAAGGTTATGAATCATATAGCTGATACTTTTAAAGCAGATAATGGCATAGATTTAAGAAATGATAAAATGGCACTTCAAAGATTAAAAGAAGCAGCGGAAAAAGCAAAAATTGAATTATCATCATCAATGCAAACAAATATTAATCTGCCATTTATTACTGCTGATGCAACAGGTCCAAAGCATATAGATATGAATTTAAGTAGAGCTAAATTCAATGAGTTAACTCATGATTTAGTTGACGCTACAATAGAGCCAATGAAAAAAGCGCTTGCAGATGCAGGCTTATCACTTAATGAAATAGATAAAGTTGTACTTGTAGGAGGTTCAACAAGAACACCAGCAGTTGTAGATGCAGTTAAAAACTTTACTGGAAAAGAACCTTCAAAGGGAGTAAATCCAGATGAATGTGTTGCAATAGGTGCAGCAATTCAAGCAGGAGTATTAACTGGAGAAGTTAAAGATATACTACTTCTTGACGTAACTCCTCTAACACTAGGAATTGAAACTTTAGGTGGAATAGCTACTCCATTAATTGAAAGAAATACTACAATCCCTGCTAAAAAGAGTCAAGTATTCTCAACAGCAGCAGATGGTCAAACATCCGTTGAAATTCACATTGTTCAAGGT
>CALJTN010000051.1 GCA_937976175.1 uncultured Clostridiaceae bacterium
AGTCAATTTTTTGCGCAAGTTGTATTATTCCATGTACAATGGCTTTTTCTCTTTCGTTTGTAACAATATTGTCAATAAAGGACTTATCTATCTTTAATGTATTTATAGGCAACTGCTTTAAATAACTAAGAGAAGAATATCCTGTTCCAAAGTCGTCTAATGCAATCTTAATACCTAAGTTTCTAATCTCGGAAAGTAACTTAATACTGCTATCAAAGTCCTTCATTAAAATACTTTCTGTAATTTCTAGCTCCACAAATTTGGGATTAATCTTCGTTTCCACTATAAGACTTTTTAGGGTTTCTTCAAATTTATCATTCTCCAGTTGAACTGCAGATAGGTTTATTGCAATTGTATCATATATATACCCTTTACTTTTCCATAAGTTATTTTGAAGGGCCACAGTTTTTATAAGCCAGTCACCTATGGGAATTATTAGTCCGCTTTGCTCTGCCACGGGTATAAACTCTGCAGGGGATACCCTACCAATCTCTGGATTATTCCATCTTAAAAGTGCTTCAAAGCCTTTTATTTTGTTGTTTATAATATCTATCTGAGGCTGATAATAGATTTCAAGCTCATTTTTTTGTAACGCAAGCCTTAAACCTTTTTCTATTTCAACCCGTCTCATGACTACATCACTCATGCTCTTATTGAAAAAAGAGTATTTAGCTTTACCACTATATTTAGCACTATACATTGCGGTATCTGCATTTTTCAATAGCATACTAGTTTCATCGCCATCCTCTGGAAACACCGTAATACCTATACTAGCTGAGGTGTATACATGCTTATCATCTATACTTATTTGACAATTTAATGAACTTTGTAGTTTTTCACATAAGTTACTTACGTCCGAATATTGCTGGATATTTTTCATTAAGATAAAAAATTCATCTCCACCTGCTCTTGATACAACATCTCCCTCTGTAATTGATGCCTTAAGGGCTATTGCAACATTTTTTAGTAACTTATCTCCATAATCATGGCCTAAGGTATCATTAATCTCTTTAAAGTTATCTAAATCAAGACACACTACAGCATGTTTAACTTCCTTATCTTTAGCATTGATAATTTCATTTTCTAAAGTATTAATAAATAATTTCCTATTAGGTATGTCTGTTAATATATCATAGTACTTTAGCTGATTAATTTTTTCTTCAAAGTCCTTTTGACCAGATATATCAGTAACGGATCCTGAAATTTTAGTTGCAACGCCCTTTTTATCCCTAAGCGATTTACCTCTAATCAAAACCCACTTATACCCTCCACCATTAAAATTAATTTTTACACTGCTTTGATAATATGCAGTTTTACCACTAATGTGATCCCTAAAATCATTTACTGCAATTTTCTTTTGCTCTTCAACAACTAACTTTAGTAGATCATCTAAAGAGGTTATAGCGTTTTTATCATACCCCGTAATATCCGCAAATTTATCCGATGAAAAAAACTTCTTAGTTCTAAGGTCAACTTCCCATATAGCATCGTTAGAACCTTCTAACGCTAGTTTATATCTTTCTTCACTTAGCTCAATTATTGATTGTTTTTCATGCAATTCATCATATTGCGCTCTTAATTCTTCTTCTGCAGCTATTAATTGCTCATAGGTCGCTTGAATCTCTTCATAATTTTCTCTTAGTTTATGTGTCCAAATTTTGCTTTTCTTAGTAAACTCACTAATCAATAAATATATTATAAGAGCTGTTACAAAGACGTAAAACCACCCCTTAATTGTTTGTACACGCATCATTAAAGATTTGCTTTCTATAAGGGCATTTAGGAGTTTATCTGAAAACATTATCCACAGTCCACCAATGATTGCGTAAATTAGGGTTACTTTAATTGGTATTTTATTAAGCCCAGTATTCTCATGGAATAATGACTCAATATTATATTCCTCAATCTTGGCTGTTAATTTCTTCCTTGCATTCTTATTTAAATCAACCTTTTTTCCATTCAACTTCATTCCTCCTACTAAAACTCATAAAAAATATAGTGTACTTTCATATTTCAACTTAACACTAGTTTAATATAATTATCGTAATATTTTTGCTTTTATTAATGGCTATCTATAATATACCTTCAAGACTTCCGGATTTATTTTATTTTTTTACATTTTCTCTATTGAATTTACATTTTTCACCACTAAATTTGCTTTTAACCTATTAGATTTACATTTTTCTGTTATATACATAGTCTTATGCTAATTACCACTATTATTACTATTATTATACAATATAAAACACAAAATTGTATAGTTCTATATATTCAATTAATATATTTTTATTATATCTTCTATCTTTTAGCAATTATAGTTAATATTTATGTTTGTAACTTTATCGTAATATATTATAATATATTATAGTGTATTATATTGTCGATTGATAAATTCTTTTAATAAAGGAGAGTAAAAAATGAAGAAAAGGAATATAATTGCTATTATGCTTGTTAGTGTCCTATTTATAGGTTCAATATCTGTTTACTTTTTAAATAGCAATAAAATTAAAGATAATAAAAGTAAGGCTGAACTCTTAAAAATTCAACTTGAGTCCCTAAAGGCCGAAAATCAAACTTTAACAAAGATTAATTCTGAGCTTATTGAAACAAATTCAACTCTTTCAGAAAAGGTTAATAGCTTAAAAAGTGTTACAAATTAATATAGGCCTCTATTAAAATGTAACTAATATATATAGGGAAGGTGGTACCATGCCAAACATAAGAAAAAAGCACTCATTAGCAATTCTATTAGTTAAAATTCTTATTTTTACTTTATGTATTTTTTCACTTATAGGGGCAGCCTTTAGCGAAGTTACCGTTGTAGCTAGTGAAAATGAAAGTAGTTTGTTGTTGCAGCAAATAAGCCAAATAAGTAGCAGTAATGAGAAATTAAAATTGCAGAATAAAAATCTTGAAAATGCCATTATAAAAAATGAAACCTTATATAAAGAAAAATTAGCTAATGCTAAAATAGCTTATTTAACCTTTGATGATGGACCATCAAGCAATACTTTAGAAATCTTAAGAATTCTAAAACAATATGATATTAAAGCTACTTTTTTTGTAAATGCTCACCCTAACTTAAGGCCTTTATATAATCAAATTTTTGATGATGGACATGTTTTAGCAAATCATACTTATAGTCATGATTATAAAAGTATTTATGCCTCAGCAGATAATTTTAAAAAGGATGTTGAAAAGCTAGATCTCTATCTTAAGGAGGTTACTGGTATGGAACCTAATTATATTTTAAGATTTCCAGGGGGCTCTAACAATACTGTTAGCCATAATTATGGTGGTAAAGAGGTAATGACTACTGTGATTTCACAGATGAATAAAGACGGCTACCTGTACTTTGATTGGAATGTAGATTCTACTGATGCTTCAACTTTCCGACAAGACAAAGATAAAATTGTACAAGCTGTTTTAAGCCAAAGCAGTAATACTAAACATGCCAATATACTAATGCATGATTTAGATCCAAAGACTACAACTGTACAAGCCTTACCTGAAATTATTGAGGGGCTTAAAAATCAAGGCTTTATCTTTGATGTGCTTTCTAAAAATACTCCTGCACCACAATTTAAAGTTGTAAAATAGAAAAAATAATTTTATTTACCACCTTGACATTTTTACTGTAGGTGCTATAATTATGTAAATTTAATAATTCAACACTACGAAGAGAACAGTAAGCCATGGAACATTTGCAGAGAGAGAATACCTTAGCTGGAAGTATTCTTAAATGATCATTGCTGAAGACCACCTCTGAGTGACTCTAATAAAGTCCGGTAATTCCGTTATAATTATTAAGTGGTTTATTTGTATAAACAATTTGGGTGGAACCGCGGGAAATTATAATCTCGTCCCTTTTCTATAATGATTAGAATTGGGATGGGATTTTTTATTTTATAAAAATATACCTTTAAGAATTTTGGCATAATATTTATGACACTGATGTTTTTATAAATACATTCTTAAATAAAAAAGATAAGAGGAAGGAGTAATATATATGATAAATATTAAATTAAAAGATGGTTCAATGAAAGCTTATGAATCAGATATGACTGTACTTGAAATTGCAAAAGACATTAGCGAGGGGCTTGCAAGAGTTGCTTGTGCTGGTAATGTTAATGGTAAAACTGTAGATTTACGTTACAAGGTTACTGAAGATTGTGAGCTTAGCATATTAACTTTTGATAGCATCGACGGACAAAAGGCCTTCAGACATACTGCTACTCATATTTTAGCTCAAGCAGTAAAGAGATTGTTCCCTAGTGCAAAACTTGCCATAGGACCTGCTATAGATGGAGGGTTCTACTACGATTTTGATAAAGAAGGTTCTTTCTCTGCCGATGAAGTTAAACAAATTGAAGAAGAAATGAAAAAAATCGTTAAAGAAGATCTGCCAATAGAAAGATTTGAACTTCCAAGAGCTGAAGCTATAGCTTTCATGCAAGAAAAGGACGAAAACTTTAAGGTTGAATTAATTGAAGATCTACCAGAAGATGCACTATTATCCTTCTACAAACATGGTGAGTTTACAGATCTTTGTGCAGGACCACATTTAATGTCTACAAAGTATGTAAAAGCTTTTAAACTTACTCAAGTTGCAGGAGCTTACTGGAGAGGTAGCGAGAAAAACAAAATGCTTAGCCGTATATACGGAACAGCCTTTACAAAAAAATCTGATTTAGATGCTCATTTAGAGCAAGTGGAAGAGGCTAAAAAAAGAGATCATAACAAACTTGGACGTGAGCTAAAATTCTTTACAACTTCTGATGTTATAGGTCAAGGTTTACCTCTACTTATGCCTAAGGGTGCAAAGGTAATTCAGTTATTACAACGTTTTGTTGAAGATGAGGAAGAAAACAGAGGCTACGTTATGACTAAGACTCCTCTTATGGCTAAGAGCGATTTATATAAGGTATCTGGTCACTGGGATCACTATAAAGATGGAATGTTTATCCTTGGTGATGAAGCTAAAGGTGATGATGTTATGGCACTTCGTCCAATGACATGTCCATTCCAATTTACAATTTATAATGCTGACCAAAAGAGTTATCGTGATCTTCCACTTAGATATGGTGAAACTTCAACATTATTTAGAAATGAATCTTCTGGTGAAATGCATGGTCTTATAAGGGTACGTCAATTTACTATATCTGAGGGTCATTTAATTGTTACACCAGAGCAATTAGAACAAGAATTCAGAGATGTTGTAGATTTAATTAATTATTTCATGAAAACACTTGGTCTGGCAGAGGATATTACTTATAGATTCTCTAAATGGGATCCAAACAATAAAGATAAATATATAGATAACCCTGAAGCTTGGGAAGCAACTCAAGTTAAAATGAAAGATATATTAGATCATCTAGGAATTAACTATACAGAGGCTATTGGTGAAGCTGCTTTCTACGGCCCTAAGCTTGACCTACAGATTAAAAATGTTCACGGTAAAGAAGATACTATAATTACTGTACAAATTGACTTTGCATTAGCAGATAGATTTGACATGAGTTATGTTGATAAAGATGGAGTTAAAAAACGTCCATATGTTATCCATAGAACTTCTATTGGTTGCTATGAAAGAACACTTGCACTATTAATAGAAAAATATGCTGGTGCTTTCCCAACTTGGCTTGCACCATTACAAGTTAAGGTATTACCTATTTCTGAGAAATATCATGACTATGCAGAAAAGGTAGTAGCAAAGCTGAAATATGCTGGCATTAGAGTTGAAGCAGACTTTAGAGCAGAAAAAATCGGATATAAGATTCGTGAGGCTCGTAATGAAAGAGCTCCTTTCCTACTAATCGTTGGTGAAAAGGAAGCAGAACTAAATGAAGTTTCTGTTAGAAGTAGAAAAAATGCTGATGAAGGTGCAATTGCTTTAGACGCATTCATTAAAAGAATTAAAGAAGAAATAGATACTAAACAATTATAATACTAAACGCCAGTGCAGGAGCTACTCCTGTACTGGCGTTTAAATTTTTCTTATCTTATAAGAAATGGTCTTTAACTAAGAGTCTATTCTCTAGCTAAAGACCATTCTTTAGTAAAATACTAATGCTTACTTCTCAATTTTAAAAGAACTTTTTAAAGATACTATTCTGTTAAACACTATTTTATCCTCTGTAGTATACTTAGAATCTACATTGAAGAATCCATGTCTAAATAATTGGAACTTATCTTGTGGCTTCGAACCCTTTATATTTGGTTCCACGAAGCCTTGTAGAACTTCCATAGAATTTGGGTTTATTTGATCTAAGAAAGTTTTCCCTTCTTCTTGTGCTTCGTCTAGAATTAATGAATCATATAATCTAAACTCTGCTGGCATCGCATTTATTGCATCTACCCAGTGGATTGTTCCTTTAACTTTTCTTCCAGTAAATCCGCTACCACTCTTAGTTTCATGGTCATAAGTACAGTGTATTTCACATACATTTCCTTCTGAATCCTTAATCACATCATTGCATTTTATAAAGTATGCTCCCTTGAGTCTTACTTCATTTCCTGGGAACAATCTGAAATATTTTTTTGGTGGATTCTCCATGAAGTCTTCTTGCTCTATATATATTTCTCTTGAGAATGGAACGGATCGAGTTCCCATGGATGGGTCATCTTGATTGTTCTCAATTTCAAGCATTTCCACTTGATTCTCTGGATAGTTTGTAATAACCACCTTCAGTGGTCTTATAACTCCCATAGTTCTAGGCGCCTTTGTGTTTAAATCTTCTCTAATAAAGTATTCTAACATTTGTCCATCCACTATACTGTTAGCTTTTGAAACTCCAATTTCTCTACAAAAGTTACGTATTGCTTCTGGAGTGTAGCCACGGCGCCTTAGTCCTGCTACTGTGGGCATACGTGGGTCATCCCAACCATCTACAATTTTTTCGTCTACTAATTGCTTAAGATTTCTTTTGCTCATTACTGTATTTGTGATATTTAATCTTGCGAATTCGATTTGTCTTGGTTTGTTTTCCATTTCACATTCATTTATAACCCAGTCATATAATGGGCGGTGATCTTCGAATTCCAAGGTACAAATTGAATGTGTAATTCCTTCAATTGCATCTTCTATTGGATGAGCATAATCATACATAGGATAAATACACCATTTATCTCCTGTATTATGATGCACTGCATGAGATATACGATAAATTATTGGATCTCTCATATTTACATTAGGAGAACTCATATCAATGCTAGCTCTTAGAACTTTTTCTCCGTCTTTGAACTCACCTTTTCTCATACGATCAAATAAATCTAAGTTTTCTTCTACAGTTCTGTGTTTGTGTGGACTTTGTTTTCCTGGCTCTCTTAGAGTACCTCTGTACTCTCTCATTTCCTCTGCAGTTAAATCGCACACATAGGCTTTACCTTTTTTTATGAGTAATACAGCACGATCATACATTTCATCAAAATAATTTGATGCAAAAAATAGATTATCCCACTCAAAGCCAAGCCATTTTACGTCTTCCTCTATGGAGTTAACGTATTCTGTATCTTCCTTTACTGGGTTAGTATCATCAAAACGTAAGTTTGTTTTACCGTTGAATTGGTCTGCTAGTTCAAAGTTTAAAATGATTGATTTTGCATGCCCAATGTGCAAATATCCGTTTGGTTCTGGTGGAAAACGAGTAATAATTTCTTTGTGTTTTCCAGTCTCTAAATCTTCTATAACAATATTTCTTATAAAGTTTGATGATGCAGCTTTGTTTTCCATATTTGTCACCTTCCTTTTAATCACGTTTACTAGTGTAATTAAGCTTATGCGTAAGTTTCCTTATGCGTAAGTTCCTATACAAATAAGTTCACTCATTTATAACTTAGCCTATCTGTAAGTTTTCTCTATATTCTAATAAATATATCACAAAACGAAAGATTTTTCTATAATTTTTGCACGTAGCGTTGAATTTAATGCATAACGTATAACTCATAACCCACAGTTCATAGCATTTTCATAGCTAGCCTTTTGACCATCCCATGAGTATAACCTTTCAACCTGCCATGTGAGTGGACCCATATATTCTTGCAGAATCCATAAGTGCCTTTATTTTATCTGGATGAGTTCCAATAGGTATGTCACAGCCTGAGCTTAAAATAAATCCCTTTGGACTACCATATGCCTTTTGTATACATACTTTACCTGCCTCATATATTTCTTCTATAGTTCCCCTCATTATAATTTCAACTGGATCTACATTTCCTATTAAACAAACCTTATCTCCAAATTGTTCCTTAAGCTCACCTAGATCCTCTATATTATCTAAGCTTAAATTTCCAATACCTATGTCTACCATATCTCCCCATATGTTTTTAGTTCTTCCACAGATGTGCAGGGTACTTCCGCTTCCTCGCCTTTCAATAATCCTATCCATGCATCTTTTTAAATATGGATTTGCAAATTCTCTAAATGTCTTAGCGCTAATTAGAGTAGCAGAAGCAATAGGTTCAGCAATACTGGGACTTAATCCTAAATCACATATTGCATCAATATATTTTATAACACTTTGGGTGGATACTTCTAGGAGCTTGTGTACCATTTCAGGGTTTCTAGATATATCCTTTAGAAAATTCTCTGTTCCTCTTAAAAAAGCTGCTGTTGTAAATGGGCCACCCATAGAACTGCCTACAAATACTTGATGTCCAATTCTTTCATTAGTTATCTTAAGTGCTTCAAGAAAATATGATATTCTTCCATCTTTATAAGGATCTATAGGGCCTAGCTTCTCAATCGCTTTATAATCTTTTAATATAGGCTCACTTAAATAAGGTGTACTGTATTCAGGAAACTTTAGCTCACTTCCCATGGCCTCAGGTATACCCTGAAGCCCTGGACCTATACCTATACTATCTGGGGTGAATTTTTCAAAGCTCCCAACTGCTACGTCTACAATTGCTTCTATTGAATGATTATATTTTTTAATTGAATGTCCAAAAAGTGGCGCACAGGCTTCACCTAAAAATGGACTACAAGGAGTTCTATCAATTTGTTTTCCCTTAGAAAAAGCTTCCATTCTCTCTCTAGGTGTCATTTCATCTGGTTTTATAATGTGGTTCATCTTAAATCCTCCTAAAAAAATTGTACACGTAAAGCTTAACACTTTCTTTTAATCTTATACAAGTTGCTTTTTCAAATAGACTGCAGCTTATCTATAGATATTGTTTATATGTAATCTTTCCATGCAAGCTGCTCCTTTAGCAATCTTGCCATCTCCCACCCACATGGCATCTCTTATAGAAGATTGATGTAATACTTTAATTTAATCTAATCTTAAAGTGAACTTGCCACTTGCCATGTGGGTGGCACCCTTTTGGAAAAAACAATTATAATAATTCTTTACCTTGAGAGTACCACTTGCAATATGTAATAATAAATTAACCGGTAATTCTTGTGAAAGGAGATGATAATATTGATCATAACTAGGAGGTGGCCTTTGACCTAATAAAAAGGTTGAATGCTTACCATTAAATGTGAGGTAGCTACAGCTCATAATTGTTATCTACCTCAGATGAATAATAGGAGGCTTTATGCCTCCTTATCAATATCATTATATATTCACTAGGAATTTATTGACATAAACATACTTTTATAGTAAAGTTAAATTGTAATAATAATGAAATTAAGTAAAAAATAATTCAGATGAAGGAGGATGTTTTTATATGGCAAATTTAATTGTGACTTTTGAGGTACTTGTTCAATAACTAAATATTATTCGGAAGCAGTATAAAATTTTATAGATAAGTTTTTTTGTTATGTCTATAAATCACGAAATGGGGCTTATTAACCCTTTATTTAGTGTGCTTTCGAAATGTAATTAATAACCGTCATCTGAAACGTTAGAATGGATTTAAAGTTTGGCAGAATGCACGAAGTTATCGTGTTTTTTTTATTGCCTTTTTTAACAGTCCCGTGGATGGTTTTTATGTCCACGGGATTTTTCTATATAAAAATAATGAGAGGTACTAGTTAATACTTGTTACCTATTGCAAATAAATACAGGAGGTGGTTTCAATGAAAGGCTCTAAAACTTTATTAAACAACATTGAAAATAAAGAGGAGGAATTTCATATTGTGTTACAAGAATGGGAAGGATGTACTACCAGCAGGACTTTTAAAGGAACTGCAAAAATATATTCAGGGAGAGATTATATATATTCCAAAAGAGGATAACGTTCGCAAAGCTTGGGGTGAAAATAATGGCACTCGAAAGCTTATACGAGAACGTAATCTGGAGATATATAAGTTTTATAAAAGCGGAACTACAGTTACTATGCTTTCGGAGTCTTATAATTTATCAGAAGACAGCATTAGAAAGATAGTTTTTAATATGAATAACGAAATTTTAAAATTAAATGCATAGGAGAGGATGTTTATTTTTAGTTTAAAACAATTAGGATGGGAAGAATTTCATAAAGAAGAGATTAACAGTTTTATTGAGGATGGTTATACCGTAGCCAGGGTCTTCGCAGAGCATAAGCATATTTATAAGCTATACACAGAACTTGGAGAGGTCTCTGGAGAAATATCAGGTAAACTGCGACATGAAGCAATGGACCAAGAGGAGTTTCCTTCTGTTGGTGACTGGGTTGTTGTAACTCTTCGAGCTTCCGAAAGAAGAGCAACTATTCACAAAGTACTTCCTAGAAAAAGCAAATTTTCTAGGAAGGTTGCAGGCATAAATACTAAGGAACAGATTGTGGCTTCAAATATAGATACAATTTTTCTTGTTAATGCCTTAAATAAGGATTTTAATGCAAGAAGAATAGAGCGATATTTAATTCTAGCCTTAGAAAGCGGAGCTACTCCAGTTATTTTGCTTAGCAAGGCTGATTTATGTGTAGACCTAGAAGAAAAACTTAGAGAAACGGAAAAAGTAGCTATGGGCATGCCTATTCATGTAATAAGTTCCGTAGATGCGCGAGGACTAGATGAGCTTAATCAGTATTTACAACCTGGTAAAACTGTGGCATTACTAGGATCCTCAGGAGTTGGAAAATCCACCTTGCTTAATCACCTTGCAGGTGAGGAAATCCAAGAGACAAAGGAAGTACGTGCCTATGATGACAGAGGAAGGCACACTTCAACCTCTAGAGAAATGTTTATTTTAGATAGTGGGGCTATTATGATAGATACCCCTGGTATGAGGGAGCTGCAGCTGTGGGGCGGCACTGATGGAATAAGTGAGGCCTTTGAAGATATAGAAGTGCTTGCTACTAAGTGTAAATTCTCAGATTGCATGCATAAAAAGGAGCCAGGGTGTGCCATAAAGCAAGCTATTGCAGATGGCATTATTGATGAGAAAAGATATAAGAGCTATGTAACCTTACAAAAGGAAGCCAAAATGTTTGAGAAAAAACAGAGTGCTATAGCTCGGATAGCTTCTAGTAAAAAGAGTAAGGAATATATAAATCATAAGTATCGTGGAATTTAACAAATACCACATAAAGTGACTATAGAATTATGTAGTCACTTTTACTTTTTTCGCCGTACTCCCCCTCTTCAATACAAAATATTATACAGTTCCCATCCCTTATATACTTATCTTATTTATAATGTCATCATAGATACACTTAATTTGCACATTTATAACTGTGCCAACTTGTTGTAATATGTCCCATTGCCAATACAATAACTGCTATTCCCAACCAACCAGATTTTCCCCAAAGAGCGGCAAATGCAAATGCACAAACAGGAAAAATTGCTAAAGGTATTGGAATAAAGAAAAGAGGTTTCCATAACCAATTGTACTCCTGCCCTTTCACCACATATCGAATCCATAAGCAATAATAAACTATTATGCAGAGCATCATAAGTAATGTCCATATATTTATTTTCATACCCTGGAAGTTTTCTTTTGACATTACAAGAACAGTCAAACAGCCTACTTGTCCTATTCTTTCTAAAACCGTATATACTCCCCCTAAATCTGTTAAATCAGCAGGTATGTTTTTAGGTGGAAATCTAATAAAAAATAAACTACTTGGCAATAATATGAGAATTGCTATCAAAGTTCCTATAAATGAAAATCCCATTTTCCCCTCCCGTTGTATAAGTGACCTTAACCTCAGAGTACCCTACTCTTGTACCTTTATTTCATTATGCTGAAACCGCGTCTTAAATATTATACCATAAAATTTTAACAGCATTCCTAAATATATCCTCATAGCCCTAAATTAAAATATCCTTAAATTTACATGAATTATTTTATAAATCACTATTGACACCTCTAACGTTCTAGTGTACTATTAACATATGACACTAGAACATAAACACACTTTCGTAAAGGAGATGAAATAATGCATATAGAATTTAATGACAAAACACCTATATACTTGCAAATTATGGATCTTATAAAAATGGATATCGTTACAGGAAAGCTAAAAGCAAAAGATAAGTTGCCCTCTGTACGAGAAATGGCAACAAATCTTAATGTAAATCCAAATACACTTCAAAGATCCTATCAAGAACTTGAAAGACTTGGTATTGTTTATACTCAAAGAGGCATGGGAACATTTGTGGGGGAGGAAAAAAACATGGTAGATGATTTAAAAAAGGAAATGGCAAAGGAAGTTATAGATTCCTTTATACTTAGGATGAAAAGCTTAGGCTTTACTGAAAATGAAATAATTGAATCTGTTTCAAAGGAAACTATGGAGGTAAAACAAAATGGATAATATATTAAAATCTGAAGGCTTATGTAAGTCATATATAAATAAAAAAGCTCTACGCGGTGTAGATCTAGCTATAGCACCGGGTAAAATTGTAGGGCTTCTTGGCCCTAATGGTAGTGGCAAAACTACCTTCTTAAAAATAGCAGCTGGTATACTGCATGCATCAAAAGGAAAAATACTTATAGATGGCCAGGAACCTGGGGTTTATACAAAATCTATAGTTTCTTATTTACCTGATAATGAGTATCTTCTAAACTGGATGAAGGTAAGAGATGCGGTAAACTATTTCAAAGACTTTTATGCTGATTTTGATGAAAAGAAATCAAAAGAATTGCTTGAGTTTATGAATCTTGATGAAAATAGCACTGTGAAGAGCCTTTCAAAGGGAATGAAAGAAAAGTTAAAGCTTACCTTAGTACTTTCAAGAAAAGCAAAACTTTATATCCTCGATGAACCACTTGGTGGGGTAGATCCTACTGCTAGAGAAAAAATATTAAATGCTATAGTTAATAACTTTAGTGAGAATAGTTCCATGATAATTACTACCCATCTTGTAAATGACATAGAACGAATCTTCGATGATGTAGCCTTTATATCTGATGGTGAGATAGTACTTCAAGGGAACGCAGAACAACTTAGAATGGAAAAACAAAAGTCAATTGATGAATTGTACAGGGAGGTATTTCAATAATGTTTAAGCTTATAAAGTATGAATTAAGATCAACCTTTTTAACTATAGTTGGAATTTGTATATCTGTGATAATTGCTAATCTGTTTCTTATGATAAAGAAAGATGCTTGGGGAAATGATCCAGTAATTGCATTGTCTGTGTGCTTAATTATTGGAGCCCTAATAGT
>CALJTN010000052.1 GCA_937976175.1 uncultured Clostridiaceae bacterium
TTATTGTAATTTAGTTACTACTTTATATAATTATACTAAAGACTATTTTCCACAGCATTTCTTATATTTTTTTCCACTTCCACAGATACATGCATCATTTCTTCCAACCTTATCAGTATTAACTACCATTTTAGAATCTCTATAAGATCTTTGAATTTCTTTTCTTTTTTCTTTTGAGAAAATTCCTTCCCATTGTGGAAGCTCATATAGATAGTCTGCTTTTGCATCTAACATATTAAAATAAAGCTTTTCAAAGTCTATTTTAAAATCTACTTCTGTGTCAGCTTCAGTTTTTTCTAGTTCTATTGGTTCTAAAAGACTATCATTTATTCCATCAGTAAAGCCCATAAAGTATATGTTAGATACATCAAAGTGTTTCGCAAGCTCTTCTACGCTACCTTTAACTTCATCCTTATGGTTTGATAATAATTTAGTATAAATACGTTTTTCAACTTCGCCATATTCTTGCCAAAACGCTGGTTCCCCTCTACGTTTAACATAGTCAACCACCATATCTGTCCACTCTTTATATAAACTCATTCTCTATTCTCCTTCAAATCGTATTGTATTTTGTTATATTCCATTATTATAATAAAGATTTCATTAGTTTTCAACACATATGTTTAAAACTATTATATTAAATGCATTTTTAGTGCTTTTTCACAGCCACCTTTTTATTTATCCAGTGGTGTTATTTCCCCTTTGTTAAAAGGCCTCGATATATCAAAATTTCCACCTAAAGTGTCAATATTTTTATTCTCCATTGTGATTTTTACCTTTTCTACAGAAGGTAATTGAGTTAATGAGGCAGCTATACCTTCTAGGCAACTTCTTTCCTTCACCTTGGACATCTCTATCTTAGCGTCTTTACTGAGATTAACATAAGCGATATTATCTTTAATTGAAAAACTTAATAACCTAGTCTCTTTAGGAAGTATTGGTTTTAACTCACTTTTTACCGTAGGTCCCTTTATAAGCTCTTGCATAATAGTTTCCCCAATAAGCTCTTCTTTATTAATAAGTCTTTCATCTTTAACTACTTGTACCGCATTTCCATCCTTAGAAGCATCAAAATAGATACCGAATTGGATAAAGTCATCTTTTTCTAAAGGAAGTTTTAGGTTTTCTAGTTTTTCTTTATTCGTAACGCTTTTCTTATCTTTTTTTTCACAGCCTAAAAATGCCATAGTTGAAATAACTAACATAGTACATAATAACATCTTTATTATTTTTTTCATATTTCACCTCTCCTTAAAGATCCACTAAAGTGGCTTAATTAATAACTTCAGAAGAATATTTGTTATTCTAGCGAAGTGTTGAATTTGCTTATATCGCAATACTCATGCTTAGAGGTAGAAGATTCCCTTCCAAAATGTCTTTAAAACTCAATTACATTACTTGGCATATCTCTTCTAGCTAAATTTAAAGAAATGTCTCTACCTATTTCGATATGATTCTCTTTAAGTATATTAACCACTGTTTGATAAGCTAAATCAGGAAAATTATTTGTTTTACTCAAATGTCCTAAAATAATATGTTTTTGTTTGTCATTCATCATTTCCACTATAGCTTTTCCGCATGCATCATTGGACAAGTGTCCTGCATCACTTAGTATTCTTCTTTTCAAGGGATATGGATAAGGACCAAACTTAACCATTTCCACATCATGATTACTTTCTAGTAGAATTACATCTGCATCTTTTATCATAGTCTTTACTTCCTCAGAAAAATACCCTAAGTCTGTAGCTATGCACGCCTTCTTATTTTCACTATATAACGCATATCCTACTGGGGCTACAGCATCATGTGATATATTGTAACTTACTATATGCATATCCTTTATATCTACACAGTTGTTATGAATAATTCTTATATTATTTTCTTTTATATTACCTATTTTACTATTCATAGCTTTCCAAGTGTCTTCATTAGCATAGATTGGTATATCGTATCTTCTAGAAACTATTCCTGCACCCTTTATATGATCCGAATGTTCATGAGTAATAAAAATACCATCAATATCACTGGGTGCTTCATTTATTTGTTTAAGTGCACTTTCAATACTTTTTCCTGGCATACCAACATCTACTAAAATCTTTGTGCTTTGTGATGCTATAAATATGCTATTTCCACTACTTCCACTATATAATGGGCAAAAAATCATAATTATCTCCTTTAGTTTCAGATTGTTACACAATAACTCTTCTTATATCTGCCCCTATACTCCTAAATTTTTCTTCTATGTTTGGATATCCTCTATCAATATGTTCTATGTCTAAAATTTCCGTAGTACCCTCTGCTATGAGCCCCGCTATAACCATAGCTGCCCCTGCTCTTAAATCTGATGCCCTTACCACGGCTCCTGTAAGTTTAGCTACGCCATCCACTATAGCAACTCTGCCTTCAACTTTTATATTGGCACCCATTTTTTTTAGTTCATCCACATGTTTAAATCTAGCTTCCCAGATGCTTTCGTTTATTATACTTCTGCCCTCTGAAACACATAATAGCGTGTTCATTGGTTGTTGCACATCTGTTGGAAATCCTGGGTAAGGCAGCGTCTTAATATTTACAGCCTTGAGCCTTCCTTTGGCTTTAACTGTAATACTGTCTCCGCCTTCATGTACCTCTGCTCCCATTTCAATAAGTTTGGCAGAAATTGATTCAAGGTGTTTTGGAATAACATTATTTATGGTTATCTCTCCACCACAAGCTGCCGCTGCTATCATAAAGGTTCCTGCCTCAATTTGATCTGGAATTACACTATAGGTGCATCCTGTTAATTCTTTTACACCTATAATTCTTATAACATCTGTACCTGCACCCTTAATATTAGCTCCCATAGAGTTTAAAAAGTTAGCCACGTCCACAACATGTGGCTCTTTTGCGGAGTTTTCTAAAATAGTTGTGCCTTCTGCAAGCGTCGCTGCGGTCATAACGTTTATTGTTGCACCTACACTAACAACATCAAAGTAAATGCTAGTTCCTATTAGTCTATCAGCGTGAACATTTACTGCTCCGTGTTCAATAATTACTGTTGCTCCAAGCGCCTCAAACCCTTTTATATGTTGATCTATAGGCCTAACTCCTATAGGGCACCCCCCTGGAAGTTCTACTCTAGCCTTTTTAAACCTAGCTAAAAGTGCCCCGATTAAATAATAAGACGCTCTCATTCTTCTTACATCTTCCGTATTAGCATCTATGCTCCTTATATTTGTACTATCTATAGAGACTGAATTTTTTTCTCTTTTAATTTCACAACCTAAATCCTCTAATATTCTTTCAATACAATTTACATCTTCTATATTAGGAATATTTTCAATGATACATTTACCCTTACTTGCTATTATAGCTACTGGCAAAATTGCTACTGCTGCATTTTTTGCACCGCTTATTTCTACCTGACCAAGGATAGGTTTTCCCCCGTTAATTACCAATTTTTCCATATTTGTATCATCCTCGCTATACATTATATATTAAGTTACTTTTATCTTTATTTTTATTTTTATATATACAACTTGATTATATCATACCTACATTATATTTTAACATTTATTTTAATAATGTTAAATGATATTATTTTGCTAAATACAGAATTTATTACAATATTTTTTGCTTTATTATTATAATATAAAAATCACCCGTGAAAACACGGGTGATTTTTATATTATTCTGCTCTGAAACTTCCACAGTCTGTACATTGCTTTGTTTTAGCAACACTTTCGTGCTTTATAACTTCAATTTTGTCTAAAGTGCAATAGTCATCATCTTTACAATGAAATTTACATTCACTTACTATACAACCTATACTATCATTGTGATTATGCTTCATAACGAAAGCACCTCCCTTAATTAGTTACAAAAATATTATTAGCATAATTAAAGTTAATTATGCTGAAAACCATCAAAGTATATATTACTAAAGGTGTATTTTTCTTTCTAAATAAACTTCGATACATAAATTTACATAGAAAATACAAATTTCAAAAATTATGTTATAATATAGTTATAATTTAATCAAAATAATGTTAACCAATCTTGGTTATTAATTTTGTTCGGAGGAAAAATATGAAATATTTTTTAGTTGCGCTATTTGATGATCAATCTAATTCTACAATTCAAAATGTTCAAAGGAATATTTGTAGAAAATACAAACTATATAAGAGTTCGCCTAATCTTTATATACCTATAAGTTCTATAACAAATCCTGATGTAGAAAAATTAGATGTAGTTATTTCTAAAATTATAATTCCTTATAAAAAATTTAAGGTGGGCTTAAATAATAGTGTTTGTTTAAGTGAAAATTCCAGTCAAGTTAATCTTAAGGTTGAAGATAAAGGATATATTTTTAGGTTAGCAAGAAATATTACTGATACATTAGACTTACATGGTTTTAATGTTAAAAGTGATAATGACAACATTGATTTGCGTATTCTTTTAGCTAATGCTAATCACATTATTAAAAAGTCATGCAACGGAGGCACAGTTTCTATTGATGATTCTTTAAGTAAAGATGACTTTTTTAAATTTGTAAAGGTTTGTAGGCTTGAATTATGGAAGCAGGTTAGTAATAAAAAAGAAATGCTGGTTAAAACTTATAATCTTAGAGATTACTAAAACTTACTTATTAAGTTTTCTAGGTTTGAGGGGGAATGAAAATGATTTACTACTTGGTTTGTTTGCTGGATGAAGCTTCTTATACATATGTGGAATCTATACAAAGATCCCTATGTGAAAAGTATAACCTATACAGTACTAATACAGACTTACCTACGCTTCACATAACTCTAGAGGTGATAACTGATCCCAATCTATGTGATTTGGACATTTCTTTAGAACATATTCTTAAAGATTATACTAAATTTGAAGTTGATTTAAATGGTGTAATATGTTTCGACCCTCCATATAAATCTGTAAACTTAAACATTAAAAATCAAGGCACTATATATGAACTATCGAAAAAGATAAACTCTATTTTAAGTTCGCAAGGCTTTAAGGTTAGAGATCATATAGAAGATTGGAATTTGCATGTTTCACTAGCTAATACGAATTTTGCCCATAGAGAATGGTCTAATACTGAGTATTTAGATGCTTGCAACTTAGTTAAAAATGAAAATTTTTCACAAACTATCACAGTTCATACCGTAGAGCTTTGGAAACCTATAAATAATAAAGATGAAATGGTTGTTAAAAAATATGTTCTATAGAACATCTTTCTTGCTTTTCTTGCATCATGTGGTTAAGTTATAATCTTCAAGGCTATTCATCATTTTTAAAACTGCAATATTAACCACTTCATGAGGAAATTTATACATACAATTTAGAAGAAAGGCGCTGGTAATTATGAATTTACAAAGATTGTTTCAAATGCAAAATACTTTAGACAAAAGGATTGAATCAGAACATCACCTTGAAGGAATCCCTCTATTAAAAAAGAAAATACTCTCCCTTCAAGTGGAACTTGGAGAACTTGCAAATGAAACTCGGTGCTTTAAATTTTGGAGTACAAAAAAACCTTCAAGTAACCATATAATTCTCGAAGAGTATGTGGATTGTCTACATTTCATTTTGAGCATAGGAATAGAAAAAAGCTTTCAGCATATAACCTTAGACATTAAGCACATTAATACCGAATTATCTGAGCAGTTTCTAGATTTGTACATAAATATTGCTGATTTTATTGTTTCTTCTTCTATAGATAGTTATTTAAATATTTTTGAAGGATTTCTAAGCCTAGGCCAAAGTTTAGGTTTTTGCCAAGAGGATATAGAAAATGCATATTTACATAAAAACAATATTAATCATGAAAGGCAAGATAATGGATATTAAATTATAATTTGCGGTGATATATTTTTTTAATATTACAATACATTCTGGGTAAACTAACTTAGAGGAGTGTGATTGTAATTGGGGTTAATTTTTTCTATAATTGCAGGTATTTGCATGAGTCTTCAAGGTGTTTTTAATACAAGAGTAAGTGAGAAAATGGGCATTTGGGAAACTAACGTTTTCGTTCAAGGAACTGGATTAATTGTAACCTTGCTAGTACTCTTGATGGCTGGTAATGGTAACTTCAAGGCTATAAAAGAAGTGAATAGGCTATATTTATTAGGAGGAATCCTCGGCGCCGTAATTATATTTTCTGTTATGAAGGGAATAGCAAACATGGGACCCACTTATTCTATTTCAACTATCTTAGTTGCTCAACTTTTAGCAGCTGGTTTAATTGATAGTTTCGGCATGTTTGGAGCACATCAAATTAAATTCACCGTATCTAAATTTATAGGTGTTGGTGTAATGATTCTAGGTATTATAATATTTAAATGGAAAGGGTAGCAAACTCTTTCCTATTTTTTTGGGACAATGATTGTTATTTTTTTATCTTATCTATTGAAATTTTCTATAAATATCCCCATAATTATAAATGTACAGCATCAATACTAAAACTTGAATCTAATTACTATTTATAGTTGATTAGGCATATGAAAGAAAATAACAAGTCAAAGATGCGAAGGATATTTCGCATCAGACAAGGAGACAGATCCTGCGGATAGTTGTCCTATCCAATGGTTCTGTCGACGCAGTATGGTGCGAAATAGACTAGCATACTGACTAGTTATTTTTTTGAATATGCCTTGTATAGAATATGCAAGGAGGACCCTTTATGGATTTCAAACAAATCGAAGCCTTCATTAGTGTAGCCAGGCTTAAAAGTTTCTCTAAGGCAGCTAATACAATTTTTTTATCTCAACCAACAATAAGTTCTCATATAGCTAGCCTGGAAAGAGAATTAAATGTTCAGCTTTTTGATAGAACCTCTAAGGAAGTTTACTTGACACCTGCTGGTGAATCTTTTTTAGAATATGCAATTAATATAATAAATACTCGTAATAATGCTATTTCTAATCTTTCTAATTTCAATACTACAATTTCTGGGAAATTAAATTTATCAGCTAGCACTACTCCCTGTAATTCATTGGTGCCAGATCTTATAAAGAAGTTTAATGAGATCTACCCTGATGTACGTTTTAACATCACGGAGCAAAGTTCTGGTAATATAATAAAAGATATTTTAGATCTTAACTGTGAAATTGGTATTGTTGGAACCACAATTAAAAATGAAAAAATTAAAAGTTATAAACTTATGGAAGACAACCTTGTTTTAATATCTAGTACTGATCTAAGCATTCCTAGTGAGGTAACTCTAAAGGACTTACTAAAATATAAATTTATAATTAGAGAGAAAAACTCAGCAACTAGGAGTACCCTGGATGCTGCTCTTGAGTCAAAGGGAATAAACTCTAATTTGTTAAACGTATTTTGTGAAGTAAACAACCTAGATAATTTACTTCAATTTGTAAAGCTAGGAACAGGCGTATCTATTATTTCCGAAAAAATATCCTTTGATTACATTGATCGTAGTAAAATAAGGGTGAGTAAGATTAAAGACTTGCATTTAAAAAGAAATCTATACCTAATTGTTAACTCAAAACGCACCTTAACTCCTGTTGCTAATGCCTTCTTTAACATGTGTGAAGAGATGTTTTCACTTAAAGAGTGTGAAGAATAAACCTTAATAATTATGAGAAACTGTTCAACCTTATGAGCAGTTTTTTTGTTAACATATTTTAAGAAGATGCATATACTATAATAATGTAATAATCCATTAGGAGGCATCCATGTTTTCCTTGAAAAATAAGTTAGACCCGACCCTAAGGCAGGCTTTGTTAACTAGCCTATATGAAAATTATAGGGTAATAATATATTGCAAATCCCTTGAGGTTAAAACCCTTAATAAAATCAAATCCTTAAAATGCGATATTGTACGGCATATTCCATCAGTAAACTGTATTTGTGCTATCTTAACCCAAAGGGCTATAGAAAGATTGTTAGAATATCCACAAGTAGCATATATAACTTTTGATTCTTATGCACATTTGTGTGGTAATGGCATACTTGCCTCTAACGGTGTATCCTTTCAAACTAACTATGACTTGACCGGAAAAGGTATTGGTATTGGAATAGTTGATAGCGGTGTATATCCCCATTGTGACCTCTTAAATCCTAACAATAAAATAAAAAAATTTGTAGACCTTATTAACGATTTAAACCATCCTTATGATGATAATGGTCATGGCACCTTTATGAGTGGATTAATTTGTGGTAGTGGTTATGGATCAAAGGGTATGTACAGAGGAGTTGCAAAAAACAGCCATCTTTACATGATTAAGGCTTTTAATAAACTAGGGAAGGGTTTTATATCTGATATTCTATTTTCACTAGAAACCCTAATTAAAGAAAGTAATGATTTTAACATTAAGATTATTTGCCTGCCCTTTGAAACTATGGAAACTAATGACTTTGTACTTTCCTTATTCTCAAAACTCTTTGACCTTGCAATATCAAAAGGCCTAGTTGTAATCGTTCCTAGTGGAAGTAATAAAAACATTAAGAGTTCCATAAGAGGCATCGCTACCCTTAATAATTGTATAACCGTGGGTGGATATGATAGTATAGGAACACCAAAAATATACGAATATTCCTCCTGTGGACCTTGTCAAAAACTTGATAAACCAAATTTAATTGCTGCCTGTGTTGACATTTGTTCTTTGATTTCAGATACACAATATATTTCCGAAAAAAATGGTGTGAAGTTATATCCTTCGCACATAACTAATCTATATACCACCTACACAGGAACTTCCTGCTCCGCTGCCTTTATAAGTGGCATATGCGCTCAACTCTACGAGAATAATAATGACTTATGCTTCAAGGATACATTGGCATTGCTAAAAGTATCTTCAAGTTTAATAAACTTCCCAAAATATATGCAAGGTGCTGGGATTTTAAACTTAGAGAAATTGTTACCTTAGACTATATACTAAATCTTCTAGGTAAACATATAGCTAATACCAGATACTTATAAATATTATATATTTACACAATAATACATTAGTTGTATATTTTAATACATGGGTGTATAATATAAGTATTAGGTGATATTTATGATTAATTAAAAGTAAT
>CALJTN010000053.1 GCA_937976175.1 uncultured Clostridiaceae bacterium
TTTCTGCAGTTATTTCTTTTCCATAGGGAAATCTTGAAGAAAGACAAGCAAAGGCTGGCTTGTTCCAAGTTGGAATATTGAACTGCTTTGAGAGTTTACGTATATCAGCTTTTGTAAGTTCAGCAAGCTTTAGTGGACTTAGTACGCCTTGATCCTTTGCAGCCTTCATGCCTGGTCTAAAGTCCCCTATATCGTCAAAATTTGAACCATCTAACACATTCTTAAAGCCAAGTTTATTAGCTTCAGCCCTAACCTTTGTAAAAAGCTCTGTCTTGCAGAAATAGCAGCGATTTACTGGATTTTTAGAGAAGCCTTCTATTTCTAATTCTTCGGATACTATAGTTATATGATTTATGCCAAATTCCTCTATGTACTTCTTTGCTTCATTGTATTCTCTTATAGGGTAGGTTGATGATTTTGCTGTAACCGCTATAACGTTATCACCAAGTACATTATGCGCGATTTTTACTAAAAATGTGCTATCTACTCCACCAGAATAAGCAACTGCTACGCTACCTGCCTCCCTAAGGATATCTTTTAGTCTCTCAAATTTTTGTTGTAGTTCCATAAACCCTCCTATGTATCTTTTAAAGATAATTTTTACTTTATTGTACTAAAAACTTATGAATATTTTGTGAATGTTGAAAGGAAAGTTTTAAAGTTTCACATTTGAATAGAGTACCTTCTATTAGTTATATATATCTGAGAATTCTATATTGATTCTTTCAATAGAACTTTCACTTAGAGCATAAGAATATTGAACTTTATTATAAGGGCTACTCTTTATTAATTTACATGGAATATATATTATGAATTCAGTACCGTACTCTTCCTTACTTTTGACGGATATTGTTCCACCATGCAATTCTACTAAAGATTTTACCAGTGAAAGGCCTACACCGCTGCCTTCTTTATCTCGTGCAAGAGATTTGTCAATCTGTACAAAACGTTCAAATATACAATTAAGCTTTTCTACTGGGATACCCCTACCTGTATCTTTTATCCGTATGCAAACGCTTTCAATGCCATCCTCTATGGTAACTATTATATTACCACCAAAAGGTGTGAATTTTACTGCGTTAGATAACAAGTTCATAATAATTCTTTCTATTTTTTCTGTGTCACAGGCTAGGATTTTTTCTTCTACATCCGTATCAAATACGAGAGATAATCCTTTACTCTCTATGTAATCAGCTACAGACAAAGTTATATTTTCAATAAGACTTACTATATCCTGATTGATTTCATTTAGTTCAAAGTAACCTACATCTATTTTAGTTATATCAATTAAGTTATTAACCAATCTAAGAAGACGATAACAATTTTGCTTCATTATATTTGTATATTTAAAACTATCTGAGGATGTGTTTTCACTAGAGCACCCTTGTAGTTTAAGCTCATGTAACTGTATAGCAGAAAATATAACGTGAATTGGAGTTCTGAACTCGTGAGAAAGATTTGCAAAAAATTCTGTTTTAATCCTATCATATTCTTTAAGTTCATTTAGTATTTTTCGTTCCTCTTCCATACTTCTTTCTAATTCTTCCATGCGTTTTCTCTCTGTTATATCTGTAGCTACCCTAAATAAGAGCTTACGCCCATCATATAACGTGCCAATGCAGGAGGAATACGAGTCCCAAACTCTAATATCTCCATCCTTTGTTTTTATGAAATACTCTCCGTTATATTGTCTTTGCCCTAAATTCAAGGAGCTACTTTCATCTATATCTAACATACTTTTTTTCAAATCATTTACCATTTCTAAACAATGGTGAATGGTTGGGATATCTTTAATGGTGTACCCTGTAATATCAGTCCATGATCTACTAATTTTTATTATCTCTCCGTCTTCACTATATAGTATAGCTGGAACTGGAGAGTCTTCTACGGCATGGCGGAATTGACTCTCGCTTTCTTTTAAAGCTTTTTCAGTACGAATCCGTTGAGCAATTTCTTGGTGAAGACCATTATTTAACTCTCTAAGCCTCAAATTTGATTTTTGAATATCAGCACATTGCTTTTTAATCAACCGCTCTTTTTTTATTAAATGCACTATTAATAAGGATACTATTATAATTATTAAATGATTTAAAATGGTGAGTTCATAATACTTGTAGTCTGAAAAAAACTTAAACTTTATAAAGATATTTATAGTAGTAATGATGATGCCAAGAGATATTATATCTATATAGGTAGATTTAAATGAAATAATAAATAAAAAAACTACTGCAATGCCCCCAGCAATGCCCCCTAAGTTCCTATACAAAAATACAAAAGATACTGTATATAAGGCTATTATAATCATATAATATTTTATTTTATTAACAGTTAAGTTATTCATCTTTATTGCCCCCCGACTTACTTTCTATATTGTAGCATAATTTACATAAATATAGTATATTTTGAATTAATTATAATAAATTACAAGTAGCTTTTAAAATTTCTAAATAAATATTATTATGTAGGCACATAATAAATTATATTAAACTTAAAAGCAATAACAATAATAGTCAATAAACCTAGAGGAGATGAAGTTATGAAATTAATTGCTGTAGGGGATCTTGCACCTGATTTTTCATTACAGGATAATAATGATAAAACTATACGTCTATCAGATTTTAGAGGTAAGAAGGTATTGCTTTCTTGGCATCCACTAGCATGGACACCAGTTTGCACTGATCAAATGAGGGCATTAGAGACTCACTTCGAAATCTTTGAAAAACTTAGTACAGTTCCACTGGGTTTTAGTGTAGACTCCCAGCCCTGTAAAAAAGTATGGGGGACTGCCCTTATTCTAAAAAACCTAAGTATTCTTGCAGACTTTTGGCCTAATGCAAAGGTTGCAAAGGATTATGGTATTTTTATAGAGGCGGAAGGAGTATCTGAACGAGCTAATATTATAGTAGATGAAAATGGCATTGTGAAATGGGTTAAAGTATATAAGCCTATTAGTACGCTACCTGATTTAAATGAGGTTATTGAGGTACTATCTAATATGTAGATAAAAATAACTACCGTATACCAGATTATTACTTACTGGATATACGGTAGTTATTATACTTATTTGCTCTCATTATTTATCATATTTTTCTCTGCGGCTTCTACCATTCTCCTTACCATTTCTCCACCTACATTACCTGAACTTTTTATTTGATTAATATCGTTACTTGGAACATCTCCCATATAAGCATTTTCACGTTCCATATTATCTAGGGCCATATCGCCTGCTACTTCCATTTTGAATCTTTCCAGTTTTCCCTCCGCTTGTGGCACTAATGGTCTTCTAGTCATTTTTAAACCTCCTTATAATTATGTGTTGTAGATATTTAAGATCAGTATAATAATTTTGAAGCTACCTTGAACATCTACAATTAGTATTTTTTAAAATGAGTTTTTTATTCACTTAGTATTAAAACAAGCCAAGTAATTTCATCCTTACATCTCTATAAATGAGCGGAACCTACTTACACTGAGCATAAGGTTCCATAAAAAAAAGGGTATATCAGTCATAATAACTAATATACCCTTAGCTTTAGCTACAATTTTGTTTTTATAGAGTAAACTTTTGTATGGATTTTATCATATCATTACTCATATCATTTAAGTTACTTGCTGTAGATGCTACTTCCTGTGAGGAAGCATCTAACTCTTCAGAGGAAGCTGCGATTTCCTCTGAAATGGCAGAATTGCCCTCAGCTACACTTGAGGAAGCATCTACTCTTTTAATAATATTATCTTTTTCTGTTCTTATATCAACAGCGGACTTAGTTATTTCTTCAATTTGAGGTATAATATCTTCTATTGCAGTTATAATTTCTTTAAATGAACTTATTGAAGTATCAATAATATTTACCTGATTATTAAGTTCACCATTAACAGTTTCAGTTGTATTTACAACGGAATATGTCTCTTTTGAAATATCTGATACAAGTGTACTTATGTCCTCTGAGGATATTTTAGATTGTTCAGCAAGTTTTCTAATTTCATCTGCTACCACTGCAAATCCTTTTCCGTATTCTCCAGCCCTGGCTGCTTCAATAGCAGCATTTAAAGCTAGTAAATTTGTTTGATCCGCAATACTTTTAATCATTGTAGTAATATCATTAATTCTATTAATATTAGCACCTAAGTTGCTAATTTTAAAACTAACTCCTTTAAAGGATTCACTTATATTGGCGATAGAAAAGTTTAACGAAGTCATATTTTCATTGCTTTGTTTGGCTTGGTTATTTACATTTAAAGCATTAGCATTTGTTTTTTCAGTTAAGATTACAATCTTTTCTAGACTATTTCCAAACTTGTTGATGCTTGCCGCAATCTCTATTAAGTTTTCAGCCTGAGAGCTTGTACCACTTGCCATGCCTTGAATAGCAGTTGATACTTCTGACGCGGAGGAAGACATCTCATCAGAAATTGCTGATAAACTATCTGTGCTACCAGCGATAGTTACAGAACTACTTTTTATTTCAACAATTAGATTTTTCATATTTTCAACCATTATATTAAAGTTATTGCCTAAATCTCCAACCTCATCTTTGGAATTTATTGCTACAGATGTATTAAGTTCTCCATTACCGGCTTTTTTCATAGCTACCACCAGTATTTCAAGACGTTTTGTGATTTGAAACCTAACAATTAACCAAATAGAAAGGATTAAAGCTAATAGTGTCACCACTATGGTAATTAAATTAGTAAATTGCAGAGCATTAAGCTGAGAGATAAACTCTGATTGAGGGTAAACAAGAACAACAACATTATCTCCAACTTTTTTAAAGGAAGAATAATTAAATGAACCATTAAAAGTATAAGTAAATTTTCCTTCCGATTTAGAAAGAATGTCTTTGCTCCAATCATAGGTTGCAATACTTTGTCCAATTTGATCCTTATTCTTATGAGCTATAGCAACGCCATTTCCATCAACCATAAATGCGTAACCATAACTGCCCATGTGGACCTTTTCAATTAAAACTTGTAATTCCATCCTTTTTACTAATTCTTCTATAGTTTTAGGTTCTATTCCAACTTGCACAATGCCTGGCTCATCTATTCTTGAAACACCGATATATTGAAATAAAGTTTCATCAGTTCCCCTAGGGGTTGGTGTTTGCGCAAAAGTAGAGGTTTTATCTTTTATAATCGATAAAAATGGCTTAGTTTGGTCTGAGGAATTAAAGTCAAAGCCTATAAAATCTTTAACGGACCCATTTGTTAAAACACCTTTACCATTTGTAACATGAATCTCGGATACATCAAGTTTTTTTGCAAGTTCTATCATTTTTTCTGTGGTCATAATAGATTTATCCACTGCAATTAATTCAGCAACGGATTTAGCTAAAGCAATATTTTTCTCATTAAGTTCCTCTTCCACAATTTTTTTAGTATCATTATTGCTATTAATTGAGTCAATTAAAGTAACCATTTGAATGTCTAGGCTTGAATTAACTAGGTCTAACACTAAATTATCTTTAGTCTGAAAATAGGTATAGCCACCTGATATTCCTAAACAAACTGTAATTAGAATAATTATAGGTAGTAAGATTTTATTTGCTAACTTCATAAAAGACCGCCTCCTTGCAATTAAGTAGATTGATATATTAAGTATACCAAAATAAACAGCAGTATTCTATGAATTTCGCACATGTTAAGAAAATTTATTACCAATGTTGTATAACTAAAAGGAATTTTGTTGAAATAATTATTATTCAATTAAATAATCGTAAAAAAACAGTTATTATAAGGAAATTATCTATTGGTGATGTGATGAAATTAATTACTAGTTATATTTAATTCTAGGATCAGCAAAAGCATATAACATGTCAGTAAAGAGATTACCTAATACTATAAACATGGATATTAAAAGCATTACACCCATTAAGTATGGAAAGTCTCGAGAAAATACAGAATTAATATAATTGTAGCCTACCCCGGGTATTCCAAATATTGTTTCTATTACAAAGGTTCCAGTTATTAAAGTAGGAAGGGTTAAACCTAGATAAGTTATAAATGGAAGTAAAGCATTTCTAAAACCATGTTTAAGTATAACATTTATTTCACTTAATCCTTTGCTTCGAGCATTGGTTACATAATCAAGTTTTAAAACTTCTAGCATGGAAGACCTAACTATTCTAAAATTAGGACCAATTGTTGTTATGATTAAAACTAGTATAGGAAAAATAAAAACTTTAAATGAGGGTGAAG
>CALJTN010000054.1 GCA_937976175.1 uncultured Clostridiaceae bacterium
CAGAACCATTGGATAGAACAACTATCCGCAGGATCTGTCTCCTTGTCTGATGCGAAATATCCTTCGCATCTTTGACTTGTTATTTTCTTTCATATGCCTTACTTATAATTTATACTGAGTCTTAACATACTAAAATAAATATTTTTTATTTATATTATAGTTAAAATGTTGTAACCTTTTCTTATAATTCTCATAGTATATACTGTAGCAACTTTAATTACACTAACTATTCTAAGTGCATATTATTAAATAGCTGTAATATTAAATATAGATATAAATAAGATAAAATTATTCATATGTACTAAAGGTTTTACTTGTAAATTTTGTAATTGTTTATTTGATCGTTTCTATCCCCCCCCATAAAAAACCACCGCTCCATGAAGTAGAGCGATGGTTTTATTTTTATTAAAAAATATACAGATTTTAATCAATTACAAATTTTAATTGATCTTTTATCCATGCATTACACCTGAAATCTATTTGTTCCAAATTCCATAATCCATATTTTTCATACCCATATTTTTCAAATTCTTCTCGTTGCTCCTTAGTAAGCTTATATGCTTCAACCGTTGGATATATTGGTTTATTAAGCCTTAGCTTCTTATGATCTGCTATCATGGTATTCATACATTTTTGTACCGTCCACCTCATTTCATAAAAATAACATTTCGGAGTAGCGAAGTCGCAGTATTTATCAAACACTGTATATGGAATATCCGTATGATAACTCGCAATAGGAAAACTAGAATACCCTATTTTAGCCTTAGCATGAGCTGTTCTAATTATTTTACAAATTTCCTCTGTTTGAGAAAACTTATTCCTAACCTCAATTTCAGCATGAAAAATGTAATAGTCACTATTGTTTAGAGCCTCAATAATTAAGTTTGATTCTGCTTTAATATTGTTAAAATAATTATAACCAAAACTTCCTACTGTAAAGCCATTCTCCTTAAATATTGATTTGTATTTAAGAAAATTTTTTCTGTAATCTATTCCCTTGCCTGCCTTATAAGAACCTTCATGATATTTAATACAAACATTTAATATATTAAGTTCTTTTAGTTTCGATATAACAGCTTCTATTTTTCCATACTTTTTTATTATCTCTTCCATGTTCCATATCCAAATAAACATTAATATTACCTCCTTATAAATAGTATTCTTAACATTAATAAATTGTTATTATTTTTATCCATGTTAATTTTTTTTATATGGAATATTAACTTACTTGTAAATATATATATAAATAAGTAATTAATGAGGTGTCTTAGATGGATAATAGATTTAAACAAATATTACATGAAGAGATAAATGAACCACTTAATAAAATTGTTGAGATTTTCACTCCAAAACCTAAAAAACCTAATTATAAATTAAGCATATTTTGGGCTATAGTGGGTTTTTTAGCTATGATATTGCTTTACTATAGTTATGGATTGTTATATATCTATTTTTAATAACTTTTATATTACACTTTAATCTGTGGCAACTTGATAAACCAGTATGTCCTATGCTTATTTTGCGGCAAAAATAAGGCGTCTATGGATATGTATACATAGATGCCCTATCTAAAAAACCAAATCATGCAAACTTCCTAATATTGATAAATAAGTATAAACTTAAAAGGGCGAATAACCTTGTTCTAGCCACCACGACTCTTTTAATTCTTCGTAATGTGATGCAAATTTATCCAAGTGAACTTTTTCCCATTTAATTAACATATTATATAGTTCTTTTGCTTCTTTAATATCCGTTTCTTTTGCAGCTTTTACATAATACTCTATTGAGGCTTTTTCCATTTGTATTCCTATTCCAAACACAGATACCGCAATGCCTGCATCCTTTCTATCAATATTTTCCCATTTAAAAACACCTGGAAAAACTGGTTCTGAAATTAATGCCAGTTGGAAATCTGCAATATTATCATCTTTAATCTTATTAAATAGATCTTTTAACCACACTACATGTTGCATTTCTTCTTCTGCCAGTTCTAAAAAAGCATTTTTAACTTCCTCTGAGTTTGCATTATTTGCTGCCATACTATAAAATTCATATCCTTCTATCTCATTTATAATTGCTTTTTTTATTATTAATAATTCTTGATTATTCACTATAATTCCCTCCTTCTATTTTTCTTAAAATCTAAACTAACCTGTACTCATTATCTATTAATAATAAATACATTTTTATTATTTTAGCATATCTTGAAATTTAATACAACAACTATGATCTTCTATTTTATGTTTTGCAAAAATTAAATATTGGCGCTAAAATATGTACAAATTTGAAATTTTTCCGAACCCGTTATATAATAATGGAAATTATGTTAAAATACATGGGAGAATAAAAGCAAGTATAGACAGGGGGGTATCACAATACATGAAAAAACTATTTAAAATTACATTTATTTTATTGTTATTTTGTATTTTATTATTACCTGCACATAATTCATATGCCTTTGAACCAACCAATGATGTAATCGTAGGTTTAAATAAGGTCTGGAATATTCAGTTTAATAAAGAACTTAAGTATGACGAAACCTTACATAAATCTATAATTGTAGTAGATAGCCAAGGAAATACAGTAAATATAACCCTTGAACTGGGAAAAGATATGAAATCTATCTTAATTAAACCACCAATGAATGGTTATAATGCAGGAAAATTGTATACTTTGAAAATATCTGAAGATATTTATTCTAAAGATAGTGACAAGCTACAAAAGCCTATAGAAATGAACTTCAGGACCAATAACAATTTGCTTGTAGAAAATAATGAAAACATTAATATTATTTTTAATGATAACTGTAGTAATCTAATCAGTGCAGGGTGGAAAAAAAGCTCTGATAACACACAGCAGTCTTTTATAGCCGATAACAATGAAAAAGATAAATATTCCACCCATGTTCCATATGAACAGTACTTATTTTATAATAGCTCTGAAAAATCTATTTCCAAACTAACTAAGGATGTAGAAATAGGCGCCGGTCCTTTCAATGTAGAAATTGATGCTAGAATAATAGATTTACAAACACCAAGTAAGAATGAAGGATGGAGAGGCTTTATAATAGATATAGTTGCTAGTAATAAGCGATATCGATTAAGTTTAAGTAGCAAAACCTCTAATAATAAAATAAAGATAAGCTTATTAAACCAAAATTCAGGTCAAAACTTATTTCAAACGGTTGATACATATTTACCCAGCGACAACTATGTTCATAGATGGTCCATCAAATATGATGGGAATAAAACTATTTCAGTATTATTAGATGGGAATACCATAGCAAGCTTCAATAATCCTCAGTTAGAAAGTACTGGTATTAGCGATAAGGTTATTCTTCATAGTGATATGACCGATATGCTTACTGGGATGAATAAAGTTTATATTGAAAACTTTGCCATAGTAAAATCCTTATCTATTAAAAACTGTACTGTAGTAGCAAATGAAAATCATCAAAATATAAATGGTTCTATAGCTATGGCTATTGAAGATGACCATCTTATAAACAACAAAGAATATAAACTTAAAACTTACTTATATAAAAATGACAAAATTATAGCAACAACTACAAACTTACTTGATAATAAAAATATTTCTTTTACACTTAGCAATATAACCCAATCAGGGCAAATGAAGCTTGTAGTGCATCTTGTTACAGATAATAAGATAATTGAAGAAATATCAAAAACTATTAATGTTAATGTTTCAACGGTTAGTTTAGAGCCAGGTCAGACTATAAGTTCTTATCCAGGAAATGTATATCTATACACGCAAATGAATGAGATGTTATCAACCCAGCGAACCCTTGTTGATGCCTCTGGGTGGCAGTTAGACTCTTACCTAGATTATGAAAACAATACTAAAGGAACAATAATCGAAAATGAAGAAAATGCACTAACAATAAGTATGCCTGTAACCTTAAATGGTTGGTTTAGAGTCTATGTAGGATATGTCACTGGTACGGAGAGTTTTAAAATAGGAGAAACAGATAAGCCTTCCACCCTCCAGATAAACGGTGACATTTCCCTTAAATCTAATGAGCTGTATGGTGACCAATGGATTTATGAAAAATCTACAATAATATCAAATTTTAATAATAGCTCAATTAAAATTATCCCAAACCCTTCCCAAAGAGTAAGAATTGCTTATATTAAACTAATAGGTCTAACCGAAGAACAGATAGCTTTATATGAAAAACAAAAAGAAAATAAGAATACAGTTATTTATGATCTTGACGGATATTCTGACTTTTTCTCTGGAAAATACCCTAATGTTGAATTACTTAAGAATAAAACTGTAGATAGGCTAATTGGTAAAAATATTGGTGAACTAAACTGGTGTGTAGGTACTACAGGAATGTTAAATTATAATAGTAAATATGCAGGCAACGCCTTTGAAGGTGTAGAGGAATTTGATGACCAACTTAGAGACGGAGATAAATTAGCAAAATACCAGATATTAAATATCCTAAACTCTGGGAACTCACCTTTAGAAATTGTTGCTGATAGAGGCCTTGAAAGAGGAATGAAAGTTAATGCTTCACTTAGAATGGATGTATTTTATAATCCAACTATTTACGGATTTTTAAACGGAGCAATGTATAATGAATATAAGCAGTTTACTCAACCTGGAAGCTTTGCTTTAAGCTATTATTACCCAGAAGTTAGAGATTATATAAAAAATGTACTTTTAGAAGTAGCTTCTGTAAGTAGCGTAGAAGGCATAACATTAGATTTTTGTAGATATCCTACAGTTTTTGGAAGAGAAACTCCTAATGAAGAAAAAGTACTCATTATGAATGAATTTTTACGAGATTTGCGGAAGCAATTACCGAAAAACAAAACTATTACCATAAGAGTACCCTACAGTGAACCAATTAAATATGGCTTTGATATTAATACTTGGATTAAAGAAGGTTTACTTGACAGATTGGTGCCCTCAAGCATTGGTAAGGAAGAGTTCTTTAACATTAAGACTTATGTAGATATGGTTAAGGGGACCAATGTACAATTATATGTTGGTATTTCTGCAGATGTTAGTGGTCATGATATAACAAAACAAGAAGAAGAGTTAGTAAAGCAAGGTTTATATATACACAAAAAAGTATCTCTAGATATTCAGCAATATTTACTAAGAGCTTATGAAATATATGAATATGGTGCTGATGGAATATTTCTATTTAACTCCAGTGCTAAACTTTACATGGACAATAACGCACCAGTTGAATCAACTTTTTTAGGTGATAAAGTTCTAATTCAAAAGTGGCATGAATTTGATTATGTATCAGGCTTTATGGTAAATAAAATTAATGTTTCAAAGCCTTCATTTTAGCTTTTTATATATTTAAACCTTATACGAATTATTACAGCACATGTGTGTGTTGTGATAATTCGTATATTTTTTATTTAAGACTTAAAAGCTTACATTTTTAAAAAATAGGCTGTTGACAATTTATAACTAACATGATAAAATTTAATTATAAACTAATTGTATTAAATTAAATTTATCGTAATTTAATTTAATACAATATCATTTCAATATATATAAAACAAAATATAGAGGAGGATAATTACGCTATGAAAATTTATGATTTTAAATTTAAAACTATTGATGGAGAGGATTCCACACTAGAACAATTCAAGAACAAGGTATTATTAGTTGTGAATACTGCAAGTAAATGTGGCTTTACACCCCAGTACAAAGATCTACAAAAAATATATGAAAAATATAATGCTGAAGGTTTTGAAATACTTGGCTTTCCATCTAATCAGTTTGCAGATCAAGAACCTGACAACAATATTGAGGTTAAAAAATTTTGTGAAATCAATTTCGGTGTAACTTTTCCGCTATCTGAGAAAATTGAAGTTAGAGGTGTGCATGCTGATCCTCTATTTAAATATTTAACTGAACAATCAGCATTTAATGGGTTTGACATGAGTAATCCAAGTAGTAAAATGTTATATGCTTTTTTGCAGGAAAAATTTCCCGACTATCTACTAGGTGACTCAGTTAAATGGAACTTTACTAAATTTTTAATAGATAGACAGGGAAATGTAGTAGGAAGATTTGAGTCAACTACAGAACCAATGGATATTGAAAAACATATTAAAAATCTACTTTAAAAACTTAAAGGAAAATATTCACTCCCTATTATTAAGTTTAGCATCTGATCACAATGGCAAATAAAAACTTGATGCAGTAAGATTAGTGTATTTATTACATTAATCTTATTACATCAAGTTTTTTATAATTGCGGATATATAGTCTAAACTCACTTCATATTGCTATTGATACAGTTCTCAATGCGAACTATAGCATTATGGAGTTTTTCAAATATAATACCAACTACAACCCATACTGGTGCATATTCCAATGTAATTATTCCGCCTAATGACAATGTTTTATTTCCATAGTTCCAAGGGCACACACCTAAAATCCTTCTAAGCAGTAATCCACTAATTAATTCTGCTGTAAATATAAGAACCATGTATATTCCTCCCCTCACAATTAGCGGTAGATGTTTTATCCTATAATGTACTGGTTCAAGAAATATAGCAAGACCATATATAGGAAACATCCATATGCAAGTAGTGCCCCTAAGTAATACATCGCCCTTAAGCATTGCTCCAAATCCATTCCATAAAACTTCTGCACAGAGACCTAAAAGTCCATATATAACAAATCTTTTCCACATAACTGTATTGTTTGTATTACCTTATAAAATATACTGCCGACTTTATTAAATAGTATAATCCTTTATATTTTTTATCCTATATAAGTTTTTCATTGAATATATCAGTTAAATTTAATTTAGCTACTTTCCCCTTAATTTTATTTATATCTAAGGTATAAAGCCCTATTTCCTGCATTCTCTTAAAATACTCTGCTCCAGCAAAGGTATATCTATTGGTTCTCCCTTCTTTACAATTCATTTTTTCATTTGTATAAGCTATTATGTCCCCGACAGCTAGCGATCTTGGCAACATCAAAAGAGGCATTCCTAAATAGCTTCTTATTGCATTGTGTCCTGCTAATGCACCTGTAATTATAGCTTCTGTATGACCTACAAATAATCCGGCTTTCTCTCCAGCACAGAACAGATTATCGAGTCCTATAACCTTCATAGCATCTGTTCTTGGCGCTACAGATAGATACCTTATAGAGTTCCCTTTTCCGCCTGCGTATGGATCTATATATTTAGCATATTCAAGACCTTTAATTTTTCTTAACTTTTCCAACGGATAATATGAAGTCATGAGCTTTGCATGGCCAGTATCTAACAAGATTATATTTTCTGCGAATTCTTTAAGGGCATACTGCTGACATACTTTAAGTTTAAGTTTATCTAAATTTACATCTTCTTCTGGAACCTTCAAAACAACTACTCCAGTCTCGTCTAGCTGTTTTATTACCTCATCAGCTAAGGATTCCTTAGCTAACTTACAAGAACCACTAATGGCTCCATATACATCTTCTTCTCTCTCTCCTTTTAAGTCTTCAATGCCCGCTCTGTAACTTATGCTTACCCTGGGACCAAAAGATGGACATCTTAAAATACACATTGAACATCCATTTCCATATTTTAAGCAGTTACCCATTGGCCCCGTAGAACCTGTAGTTTCTATGAATACATCTGCTTCAACATATTTTCCATCTGAAAGGTATATTCCTTTTATTTTATTCCCCTCTTTTTCAACATCCACTACCCTTGTTATGAGGTTTACTTCTATACCCATAGCTTTTAAGTATTTCCCAACCTCTGGTTCAATTTTGTTTACATCGTAAAGCCAGGCATTTTTATGTCCCGGAAAATCAATATTTTTATGTCTGCTATTTTCATCAGTTAAATGTATTAAATCTCCTGCCCCCAGCGCTATCATTTCTTCTGCTGCAGTATATCTTCCGTTATTTCTCATTATTCCACCTACATTGCCAAGGCCTAAAAGCATATCTGTTTTTTCATATAATGCAACCTCTGCACCAGCTTTTTTTGCTGTAATTGCTGCACTACAACCAGACCATCCGCCACCAATTACGATAACCTTCAAAATACTCTCCTCCCTTCGAATACATATTTAGGTTCTGTCTGCATTTTGCAGAGCCGCCTTAATTTTCGATCATTATTTTTTCTTGTACAACAGCCGCATACCCCTTCTCCACAGCACATTTTAGCATTATTACAACAAGAATACTTAATATTTTTATCTATACCTTCTACAGCCTTCATCAATTCGTAGTTTAAAATATCTGCAGCATCACAATGCACTAACCTAATATCATTAGTACTAATTAAATCATTTAGTATATTATTAAACTCCTCTGTGATTCTACCCCTGCATATAGTATTACATAGTATAACTTTTGAGGCGTATTTCTCTAGATACTCATTTACAAAGCTACTTTTATATGGAGAATTATCAAGTATAACTACAACTTCATTATTATTTGCATGCAAATACTTAAGTGGTGGTATCATAGGTGCTTGACCTATGCCTCTTGCTACAATTAAGCATTTACTATCCTTCATTTCATATATGTTTTTTAGTCCTATAATACCATTCCAAAATGGTGCTTTTACAAGAAGCTTCTCTCCTATCCTTAATACATCTAAGGCTTTAGTTTTAACTCCTTTTAATTCTATAGCAATAGTTATAGTATTATTTCTCGTATCAGTATCCATTATTGATATTGGGGCATCAAAACTTCTATCTGTATCTGGCCTTCTAACAAAAATATAGCTTCCAGCGTGAACCAATTCACTTACTAATTTATCACTTGCCTCTACGGTAAATATAATAACATTATCCTCAAATTTATCTTTCTTTAATATTTTGCAATTATAATACTTCCTACTTTCCTTAGCTTTGTAGTTGTTTGAAGCATACTCTTGATATATACATACTCCGTTCCAATTACAGCAGTCACAAAAATCTTTACCCGCTAGCTGTGAGCATAATATACAGTCTCCTGTTTCTGCCAGATGGCAAGGACATGGTTGATACACTAAACTGCGATTTTTTTCTGCTTCTTTTAACTACATTTCAGAAAGAACGCCTAAAAATTGCTCATTTTTTATAAACATTACAAAATATTCATAAAAAATTTTCATAAAAACCATTGAAACTCTTGTGGTTTTCCGTTAAACTAGTGCTTGAAGAAAGGACTGATTATTTGAAGAAACTTTATAAAAACTTACTACCTCTATTGCTTATTGGGTCTATCCCTTTTTCTAACTTATTCTATTGGGCACTTAATAATACCCAAAGAGGCGTTTACGATTTAACCACTGATTTAGATAGATTTTTACCACTCATAAAAATCTTTATAATACCTTATATGACTTTATGGTTTTTCTTAGCCTTTTGTTTTGTTTATCTATGCTTTAAAAATAGACAAATGTATTATAAGATTATGCTTACTTTAAGTATTTGCTATGTTTTCGCCTTTATCACTTATTACTTTTTTCAAACCACTGTTTCAAGGCCGCTTGTTACAGGGAATGATATATTTTCGAAGTTGATTTTATTTACCTATAATTCAGACGAGCCTTATAATTGCTTTCCAAGCATACATGTAATTACTGCATACCTTGCTATTAAAGGAATTAATGCTACTGAGGCTGCAAAATCAATTAAAATCCCAGTTAATATCTTAGGATTTCTTATTATAATATCCACTCAATTTGTTAAACAGCACGTGATAATGGATATATTCTTTGCCATATTTTTATGTGATGTGGTTTTCATTTCAATTACTTATGCCCAAGAACAGTATAAGTTTTATAACTCAAAAAGAGCTTGCAATTTTCTAGAACAAAATATCGAACAATGATAAGGTAAAGTTAAAAGCTGCTGAATAATTTTCAGCAGCTTTTAACTTTACATTATCACGATTTTGTTTTCTTTTAATTCTATTG
>CALJTN010000055.1 GCA_937976175.1 uncultured Clostridiaceae bacterium
TTAAAGAGGCATTAAGTCAAGAAACCATATCAGAGAAGTATGTGAGGGATTTTATAAATTGTGACAGTATAAATGAAAAGTATGGAAATATATCCATGGACAAAATTATATTTATATATAAGTATGGCAGTAAAGCCTGCAAAAAAATAGCAGTTGATGAAAAACTTAAGATGGGATAAGAGGAGATGAACTTTGAAAGAAGTGCTCTTATGTCCTTTTGTGCCTAAGGAAAGGAAGGGTCATAATTATGAATTTTAAGGATACTATGCTTAGCGTAGAGCTTGTTATAGAAACAGATGAAGTGCCTTTAATCGTAGGGGAAAGTGGTATAGGAAAAACCGCTTTAGCTAAAGAGCTTTCAAGAAAGAAAGGTTGGAGCCTCGTTATTATAGATGGAAATCTTTTAAAGGAAGGTGAGATAGGTGGTCTTCCAACAGTTGAGGACTATAGTTTTACAGATGAAAGAGGAGAGACTACTCGCAGCAAAGGTACTATTTATGCCATTCACACAAAGCTACAGGAAATAGATAGGTTAATATATGAGGGCAAAGAGGTGTTTTTGTTTATTGACGAAATAAACCGATGTGAACATACAGTGCAGCAGGAGCTTATGAATCTTATATTAAATAGAGAGATAAATGGATACAAGCTTCCTGAGAAAGTTAAAATATTAGCTGCAATGAATCCTTCTAGTAAATATGGAGAGGAATTTGATTATCAAGTAGTTGACATGGATGCAGCACAAGAAAATAGATTCGTTTGGCTCTATATGAAAAGTGATTCAAAGTCTTGGCTGACCTGGGCTACCCAAAATAACTTAGAGCAAAAGGTTATAGAATTTATATCCACCTTCCCAGAATACTTACATAGTGCCCAAAGTGATGAGCAAATAAAAGCCACACCTAGAAGCTTTGAGAGGGTTTCTAAAAGCTATAGACTATATAAAGAAAAGAAAGATACAATTCCTAAAAGAGTATTCTTAAATATACTAAAAGGGAATTTAGGTAATAGAATTGCTCATGAGTTTATGAGCTTTATAGCGGAAGATAATAAACCTCTAATTTCTTATGATGAGGTGTTTGAGTGCATAGAATTATCACAGGAAATAATATCAAAGGTAAGAGAGGAAAGTCATACTAGATTATATTTGATTGCAAATAATATTTTACATGCCTTAGATAAGAAAGAAGTTTTAGAAAATCATATAAAAAGATTTGTAGAATTTCTAGGGTTTTATCCTATAGACTTAAGACTGGGCATCATGCAGGATATTAAAGAAAATCATGCTAGTATTTATAAGTTATGCATAGAAAATGAAGCCTTTATAGAAATGTATTTTAAAGCCTATAATGAAATAAAAGGCTAGGTGGAGTTATGGGAAAACTTTTTGAGAATCTTAAAGACTCACTTTATGAGGAAATTTCTAATGTGAAAAGTATTGAACATATGCCTAAGAATTTTATAGAGAATTTTTTGAGGCTCATAGACCAAGTTAATTTTATGCTTGTAGAAGATAAAGAAAACTTTTATGGATATTTTCTTCTTCAAATGTCTAGAGAGATAAGATATGATATCACCACCCCTACAGCTGTGAACTTTAAGCTATCTAGGTATGTGATTTATTTTAATCCCTATATATTTCTAAATCTTACAGAGGATCAGATGAAAAGCACTATTAAACATGAGATTCATCATATACTAGCCCTTCACTTAAATCGCTCAAGAGAGCTTAAAAGAAAATATAGTACCTTGGCCATTAACCTGGCAATGGATATTGTAGTAAATCAGTATATAGATAATCTGCCACCCTATGCTGCAACTTTAGAGCGAATAAATTTTAAGTATAGTTTAAAGTTACAAGCTAATATGGCTATGGAATACTATGCTGATAGAATTCAAACTGCTCTAAATTTATTAGAGGAAAAGGATGAAAGTGAAGAGGATGATTCTAAGGAAGATAACATTGAAAAAGCCTATGATGCTGCAAGTACTCATGATTTATGGGAAGAATCTGTAGATATGGAGGAGGAAACCCTTAAAAATTTTACTGAGAAATTTGCAACGCTCGCAGATAAGGGGATGAAACCTCTTTATTTACAGAACCTATTGAAGGCCCTAAAGGGAAACAAAGGGGAAATCCCCTGGAATATATATCTAAAAAAGCTAATGGGAACTTTAGAAGGAGACAAGAAAAAGACTATTACTAGAAGAAGTAGACGTCAACCCAGTAGGCTAGATTTAAGAGGAGAACTTAGGGGGCACACAGCTAAGATTACCTTGGCTATAGATATAAGTGGCAGCATAAGTGATGAGGAATTTCATGCAGCAGTAAAGGAAGTCTTTAATATTGTAAAAACTTATAAGCATGAAATAACTCTTCTAGAATGTGATACTGAAATAAGGCAAGCCTACAAGGTTAAATCTATTAATAATATAAGGTCACGTTCTATTACCGGAGGCGGCACAAAGTTTACACCAGTATTTAAGTATGTAAATAATACAGATACCAACCTACTAGTATATTTTACAGATGGAAAGGGTGAAGAAGCCTTAAAGACAATGCCAAAAGGCTATAAAACTTTGTGGATTATATCAGGACGTGGGGACAAGCTTTCCTTAAGGGAACCTTTTGGTGTGGTAAAAAAACTAAAGGCTGTGGAAATAAAGGAAGATACTGTGGATAGATTAGATGTAATTGGGGATGGTTTTTCTATGAATAATCAGGAACCAACATATTAGCATAATAAAGAAAGTATGAAATTTCTCCTTCGTGCCTTGCAACCGAGCTTAAAACTAGAAGTTTGATTAAGAAATTCTAATGTTTTGCTCATATAAAATTCTTTGTCCTCTGGGTATTCCTTATGGGCACACAACAATTCTCAATTGTTGTGCACTCACACTCGACGTCCTGTCTCGGGTTCGCTAGCCACCTCTGGGTATTCCTTAGGGGCACATAACAATTCTCAATTGTTATGCATCCTGGCAGTCTCACAAGAATTTTACATTCGCAAAACAAGAATTTCTAAATTAAATTTCAATAGTTTCTTCGCCTCGTATTGCTAGTCACTACGGAGAAATTACATACTTGTAATTCAGTTACTATTTTAAGTAGAGCTCTGAGTAGTATTCATACTATTGCATTTTTTCACACTCAATCATTAGAACTTATGCTTTGAACATATCCAGTTCCTCCTAGCAATATATACCTTTGTTAGCATAATCTAAGAAAAAAACCTAAATGGAATTTCAAAAGGTTTTTCGCTTCTTGTTGCAAGTCACTCCAGAGAAATTAATAGATGATATCTATCTTTCTCTCTCATAATCTTTCTACTTGGGAAATATTACAGTAATCACCAATTAATACAATCAGCATTTTAAATTGGTTCTGGAACCTTTTCTTATGGTAAGTACTGTTTTAATTATTCAATTATATTATTATACCTTCAAAATGATCCATTTCATGTTGAATTATTTGCGCCGTAAATCCATTAAAGACTTGCTTTTGCTTCTTAAAGTTTCTATCAAAATACTCCACTTCTATCATTTCATATCTCTTTGTTTTTCTAAGGCCCCTTAAAGATAAACAACTCTCTTCTGTTTCATAAATCTTTTCTTTCTTTAATATAACTGGATTTATCATAGGTACAATAAGGTTGCCTACAGTAAATACCAATATACGCTTTTTTACTCCA